>DATFIL010000232.1:0-3910 GCA_035270145.1 Desulfobacter sp.
GCTTTGTCGCCCAGGACCTCAGTGGCCGCACTGTTGGCACCGCCACCAAACATAAACGGCAGGATGGTTCCGTTGGGATTGAGCTCCACAACGTCACTCTGTCCCTGATAGGTTCTCAGCTGGTTGATTTCCGTTTCAAAATCCGTCAATTCCGTAGCAAATACTTCATCGGGGAACTTAATGCGTTCGTGTGCCGGATCGTCCTGGTCAAAAGCAGCTTTAACGTCACATGCAACCGGAAGGGGACGTTTGCCTTTTTTCATACGGATGGGGTTCAGCTCAATCATGGTCAGGCCATAATTGTTATACAGTTCCCACAGTTTGGGAAGCTGCTGTACCAGCGGGCTGATGAATGGCTTGGGGCATCCCAGTTTAAGCAGTGCATCATTGACATGATATCCCTTAAGACCTTCCAGGGGATTAAACGGAATGATTGCTTTTTTGTCGTCCGGCAGCTCTTCAACTTCAACACCACCTTCAACAATCAACAGCATGACAGGTGTTCTGGTAAGTGTAGAGGTTGTAATACTTACATAAAGCTCAGCGTCGGATGCGATAAATTCTTCAAATGTAACGCCGTTTGCTTTATGTGTCACAGGACCTTGCTGATACTCGGCATAGAAAAGATCTTTTTTAGCCTGAACGGCATCGGCATAGTTATCGACTATTTTTACCAGACCGGCTTTTCCTTTTTTACCGGCACTGCCCATAAAAGACGGCTTTACAACGATTTTTCCGCCTTTTTTCAGCAACGCTTCGATCTCTTCCTTGGTAGCAGTCTCTGTCAGGGTCTCTACTACAGGGAAATCAACGATATCCATCAATTGCTTTCCATATTTTAATCCAGTTAGTTGCATCTTTCCTCCCTGATAATTAGTGAATTTAATTAAATAAAACGTCTCAATTCATTCGATATTACCAACAGACCTCAATTCTAACATCCTGTTTTTCTTATTATCTGCGAAAACAAAATGTCATTTTTTTTTAAAGCGCCTAACTTAACCTTGCTGCAATGTCATCCAGTCGGATATTGCGTTAAGGTGCCGTTAGCCACGCCTCCTCTTAAGAAGGTTTAAAGTTCTCCCTCAAACTCTTTCCCACACCAAAACCTCCTTTCTGTTTGGGATTTGAATCAAATTAAACAGTCGTTTCAAAGTTAATGATCTCTTATTAAGTTTATATAAGATAGGAACTTCCGGTTTGTCAATAGGATAGTATAGCCAAATTTCACCGCCGAAATTTAATATTCTTTTATAAAAAAACGAACAGGTGTCAGCCATGGGTATCTTAACCTTATTTAAGAAGCATCAATTGTTAGCTCATCAAAACTACAACTTGTTGTTATTGTTTTGTTTATCGCTGCATTCAGCATTTTTATACCGACAGTAATGGGGCAATGAATTTTTCTGAACCAATAAATTTGGCAAACTCAAGACATACAGGCAGATCTGCCAAGGAGGCCAAGGAGATTGAACAGCTTAATGTTTTTTCTTCTTCTTTGAATGGCAACATGCCTTGTGACATATTTAGTCGCTCCCGTTGGTGGTCGCTTTCTGATATCGAGGGTACTATATCGCCTAGATTCATCAAGTGCAACAAATTTTTTATTTTTTTAAGATGAATTGAGGAGCGTCTAAAATAGACTTGAAACTCGACTATCAAGTTTTTAGGGAAATTGGTGAGCCTTTTTATTATATGTTGACTAACACGCTGATTTTAAACTATATAGATCGGCTGTATATTTTTTTGAAATAAACAACATAACTTGAAGATATAAAAAGCATGCAGACCATACGCGGGTTCAGAGATATTTTACCGGAGCAAATCGCTCTGTGGCAAAAGGTGGAAAAAGAAGCGGCAGCCCTGTTTGAATCCTTTGGATACAAGGAAATCCGTATCCCCATTGTGGAAAAAACAGCATTGTTTGCCCGGAGTATCGGGGAAACAACCGATATTGTTGAAAAGGAGATGTATACATTTGAAGACCGGAAAGGAGATATGCTCACACTGCGGCCCGAGGCCACAGCATCCATTTGCAGAGCGTATATCCAGCATAAAATGTATGCCGCCGAACCGTTACGCAAGTTCTACCTGACAGGTCCCATGTTTCGCCGGGAGCGACCGCAAAAAGGGCGCTACCGCCAGTTTTATCAGATTGATGCCGAAGTTTTCGGGGTTCAATCCCCGTATATTGACAGTGAACTGATTTTTCTTTTGCACACATTGCTGCAGCGCCTTGGACTTGAGGGCCTTTCGGCCCATATCAACAGCCTTGGCTGCCCTGTCTGCCGGCCTGATTTTCAAAAAGCCCTGCTGGATTTTTTAGGCGACCGCAAAGACAAACTGTGTGAAAACTGCAAACGCAGGCTGGTTAAAAATCCGTTACGGATACTGGACTGCAAAGTACAAACATGCAGACAGGCCCTTGAAGGGGCACCGGCCACGGGGGATCATCTGTGCCCGGACTGCCGTACCCATTTTGAAACCGTAAAACACAGCCTTGAAAAATTAGGCGTGGATTTTATAATCGATGACACCCTGGTTCGGGGGCTTGACTATTATACCCGTACGGCCTGGGAAATTCAGACCACAACACTTGGTGCCCAGTCCGCCGTTGCCGGGGGCGGCCGGTACGACGGCCTGGTGGAAGAGCTTGGCGGGCCCTCAACACCGGCCATCGGGTTTGCCATCGGGTTTGACCGCCTGGTGGAAGTTATGGAACAGCTTGACAACCAGGCGTGTGAAAAGGGCCCGGATATTTTTATTGTCAGCCTGGGGGAAGATGCCCGGGAATATGCCTTTGAATGGTCCTGCAGGCTGAATACCATGGGCATCAGAACAGATACGGATTTCCGTGGAAAAAGTATGAAAGCATCGATGAAGCGGGCAAACAAGCTTAATGCCGCGTTTGTTCTCATTGTCGGGGACAATGAACTTGCCCAAAAAAAACTTGTGCTGCGCAACATGGCGACCAAGGAGCAAACGGAAATCGGCCTGGATAACCTAGTGAATGACCTGAAAAAATTAATTAGTGTTTGAACGAAAAGTCCGCCACCGGCGGCGTTGCAGAAAATTTTACAATCCTCACATACTTTAGTATGCTCCGGTTGCAAATTTTTCTGCGCCTTGCATTTGGGCAACTTTTCGTCCAAACACGGGTTTCCGTTCAGGTTCTAAATTATTAATATAGTTATGGCGTTTAAGGAGTATAAGAATAAAAGTGACTGATTTACTTGGAGATATAAAACGCACCCACTCTTGCATTGAGTTGGGAGAAAGCCACACTGGCCAGGACGTCGTACTCATGGGGTGGGTTCAGCACCGCCGGGACCACGGCGGCGTTATTTTTGTGGACCTTCGGGATCGAGAAGGCATTACCCAGGTTGTATTTGACCCGTCGGTCTCCGGAGCTGTCCATGAAAAAGCCCAGGAAATCAGAAACGAGTATGTCCTGGGCATCAAAGGAAAAGTGTCGGCAAGGCCTGCGGATATGGTAAACGCCAGGATGACCACCGGTGTCATAGAGGTGCTTGTGGACGAACTGCGGATTTTTTCCAGGGCCAAAACACCCCCCTTTCAGATTGAAGACCGGGTGGATGCATCGGAAACCATACGACTCCAGTACCGTTATCTGGATTTAAGGCGCACCCAGCTAAAAAACAATATGCTGATCCGGCACAAAACGACCATGACGGTTCGAAATTACCTGGATGCCAACGGATTTATAGATATTGAAACCCCGGTTTTAACCAAAAGCACACCCGAAGGCGCCAGGGATTACCTGGTTCCCTCCCGGGTCAACCAGGGCGACTTTTATGCCCTGCCCCAGTCTCCCCAGCTGTTCAAGCAGCTTTTGATGGTTGCCGGCTTTGACCGGTATTACCAGGTTGTCAAATGTTTCAGGGACGAG
>DATFIL010000233.1:0-7064 GCA_035270145.1 Desulfobacter sp.
CGAGCAGTTCTTCCGCCCGCCGGCGGGACTGCCGCTCTTCTCTTTTCATCGCCGGAAGCCGGGTGACAGCCGCCCAGAAGCCTGCTTTGGTACGCACGTGCATGCCCACCAAGATGTTTTCCAGCAAGGTCATGGATGAAAAGAGCTCCACATGCTGGAAGGTCCTGGCCACCCCTGCTTTTACCAATCTGTAAACGGGCGTTTTTCTAATATCCTTTCCATTGAAGACCACCTTGCCGGCATCGGGCCGATAGATACCGGTGATCATGTTGAACAGCGTGGTTTTTCCGGCTCCGTTGGGACCGATCAGACCGCATACGATGCCTTTTTCAATGGAGAAGCTGATTTGGTCCTGGGCCTTGACGCCACCGAACATCTTGGTCAGATCCTGCACTTTAAGGATTTGTTCAGTCCGGATACCAGGTGTTTGTTGTGACCGTATCATGTCCTGGCCCTTCCGGCTGTCCGGATCATATCCATGATTCCCCGGGTCAGTCCCTGGGGCATGAATATCATGACAACCATTAAGATGAGCCCGAAAACGATCATTTCATATTCGGCAAACCCGTGGAGTACTTCGGGCAGAAGGGTCAATACGGCGGCGCCAAGCAATGCCCCCCATACGCTTGCCATGCCGCCGATCACCACCATGGTGACTATTTTTATGGAAAACATGAACCCAAACGACTCAGGACTGATAAAAAGGACAAAATGGGCGTACAAAAATCCTGCAACCGCGCCCAGGGCCGCTGAAAACATAAATATTTCAAGTTTGAGAACGTGGGTGTTGATACCTATGGCAACGGCGGCGTTTTCTCCGTCATGAATGGCCCGAAGCGCTCGGCCCGTGCGGGAGGCAAGCAGCCTGCGGCAAATGATCATGGCGGCAAACACAATGCCCCAGACAAGGAAATAGTAACCGGCTCCGGACATAAAGACCAGGGCGCCTGCCTCCAGCATGGGGATCCCCACAAATCCCGAGGCCCCACCGGTCACGCCGGCCCACTCCCGGAGCACAATGTTAACAATCATGCCGAACCCGAGCGTGCCCATGGCAAGGTAATAGCCGGAGAGCCTCAGGGTGGGAAGCCCCACAATAAAGGCAATCAGTACGGCGGCAGCTACGGCGCACACCAGGGCCAGCCAGGGGTTCATGCCGTATGTGCCGGAGAGGATGGCCGTGGTGTAGGCCCCGATGCCGTAAAAAGCGGCGTGGCCTAAAGAGACCTGACCAGTATACCCCATGAGCATGTTAAGGCCCAAGGCCAAAAGGGTGTTGATCCCGATAAAGGTCATGATTTGAAGATAATAGGTGTTTTCCGTGGCAAGTCCAAATACGGACACCGCGCAGATAAAGACCAGATATTCAATCCAGATGGTTTTCTTGTTATCCGTCATTGTCTAAAACCGCTTGGCCTCTTTGGCAGCAAACAGTCCGCCCGGCCGGATGTAAAGAATCAGAAGCAGGAGTACAAACGCTATGGCATCCTTAAGACCCGATGAGATAAGGCCTGCACCCAGGGATTCCAGAATACCCAAAAGCAACCCCCCTGCAAAAGCGCCCCACAGGCTGCCAAGCCCACCGATCATGGCGGCACAGAATCCTTTAATCCCCAGGAGTGTGCCCATGTCATAGGAACTCATGGTAATGGGGGCAATGAATATGCCTGCCACCGCCCCGCAACCGGCGCTGATGCCAAAGGCCAGAATCCCCATTTTTTCAGATGGGATGCCCGACAACCAGGCCGCCTTTTTATTGACGGCACAGGCCACCATGGCCTTGCCGGTGAGCGTCTGTTTCAGGAATAGATGGATGCCGCCTGCAAGCACCAGGGCGGCGGTGACGATCCAGATACTCTGGGGCAAAAGGGCGGCACCAAACATTTCAATGGATTCATGGCTGGAAAAGGCGGGCATGCTGAAGGGATCTTTTCCCCAGATAATCATGGCCACACCTTTCAGGAAAATACTTGCCCCCACCGTAATAATAATCAGAGTAATTGGCTCAGGATTCCTGGCCGTGCGGATGGCAAACCGCTCAAACATCAGCCCTAACAGACACCCGGCAGCCACGGCACCTGTAACGGCCAGGGGCAGCGGAAGCCCTATGCGCACCCACAGCGTCACCATGGCCAACGCGCCGATCATGACAAACTCCCCGTGGGCGAAGTTGATCAATTCCGTGGAGCTGTAAAGCATGGACAGCCCCACGGCGATCACGGCATACACGGCACCGGTGGTAATACCTGAAAACAGATATTGGACAATTTCCTGCATGAATACCCCTTGCTATTTTAATAATGTCCAGATGCCGTCTTTAATCTCCACCATGACAAAGGCATCCGGAGAAAGGCCATTATGATCCTGGGGGGTGAAGTTGAATTCGCCTGTGGCACCCACATAGCCTTTGGTCGCTTCCAGGTTATCCCGGATTTTTTGCTTGTCTCCGCTGCTGCCTTTTAATGCACCGGCCAGAAGGTTCACGGCATCATAGGCATACCCGCCGAATCCGGATACGTTTCCGGAAAATTTATTTTCATAGGCGTTTTGATAATCTTGAAGTACTTTTTTCTGGGGGTCCGAATCATCCAGAAGGCTGGTCACAAGAATCTTGCCGGTGGGCAGGATATTACCGTTGGCTGCATCCCCGGCCAGTTCAATGAACTTGGGTGACCCCACCCCATGGCTCTGGTACAGCGGGATGTCGATTTTAAGCTGTTTTGCATTTTTTGCCACCACGGCAGGCCCTGGATTGGTACCCCAGCACACAATGGCGTCCGGGCCGGCGGCCTTGATTTTAGCCAGCTGGGTCGTGGTGTCGGTATCTTTGGCACCAAAGCTTTCATTTAATATCACCTGGATGCCGAATTTTTCCGCCTGGCCCAAAAGTTGTTTTTTTCCGCTTTCGCCATAGGCGTTGGATACCGTGAGGATGCCGATTTTTTTAATGCCGGCGGCTTTCATTTGCTGGTACACGGCTGCCACGGCCAGTAAATCGCTCTGGGCGGTTTTGAAGACCCAGGGATCCACCGGGGTGGTGATCTTGATACCTGCGGCACAGCTGATCAACGGCACGTTGGCCCGCTTGGTGAAATTAACAACGGCAAGGGTGGTGGGGGTGGTGGAGGGACCGATAATGGCGATGACCTTATCCTTGTGGATCAATTTGTTTACGGCGGAGACTGCTTTGGCGGGATCTCCTTCGGAATCATAAATCACGGCCTCAAGCATATGACCGTCAATGCCGCCGGCTGCGTTGATTTGTTCAACCATCATTTCCATGGTTTTCTTTTCAGGATCTCCCAGAAAAGAGGCCCTTCCGGTAACCGAGAAAATGCCTCCGATTTTATAGACGTTTGCTGCCATGGCCCCTGATACCGGAAGTATCAACAGGCTAGTGACAAGCATTGCAAGTACAAGGTGTTTTTGTTTCATGGGTACTCTTCCTTTGTTAAATGGTGGTTGTTAAGTTTAGATAGACCTAATCAAGGGGACCTATGGTGTCAAGCATTTTTACCGGGCTGTTTTTCTATGCGTTTTTCATTTAATCGGCTTTAGGTTTAAAATACCTGGTTTTGTATTGCCGTAACATCTGTTTTACTCGAAAAAAATAGTAAAATTGAACAAATTGCCTAAGATAAAAAAGTGCGTTGTTTCAGGATAGTTTAATATAATACTACACGGTCAGTTTGTGCGGGTTTGGAATATAAGTCACCAGCCCAAACAGTGTTTGTTTCTTGACAAAATTTAAATAATAAAGCTATCTTATGAAGTTAAGTAAAGAAATTTTATGATATGAAAATTTTTATGCCCTTACAATCCCTTCATCTGCCTGATCATAATTAAAGGAAGAAATAATGTCAAAATTTACTGATGCTCTGGAATACCACCGGAGTGGCCGTAAAGGTAAAATTGAGGTCATCACCACCAAGCCATGTGAAACAAGCAGGGATCTGGCTCTCGCCTATAGCCCAGGCGTGGCCAAACCCTGTTTGGAAATTAAAAAAAACCCGGAAATGGTCTATGAATATACAGTCAAGGGAAATCTTGTTGCCGTTGTTTCCAACGGGACGGCTGTACTCGGTCTTGGAAATATTGGCGCGCTTGCCGGTAAGCCGGTTATGGAGGGAAAAGGGGTTCTGTTTAAAAGCTTTGCCGATATTGATGTGTTTGATATTGAATTGAATACCAATGATCCGGATGAACTGATCCGTGCAGTACAGCTGCTTGAGCCGACCTTTGGCGGTATCAACCTGGAAGATATCAAAGGGCCGGAATGTTTTTACATTGAAGAAGAATTGCAAAAAACCATGAACATTCCGGTGTTCCATGATGATCAGCACGGCACAGCGATTATTGCCGCCGCCGGCATGCTCAATGGCCTTGAACTTGTGGGAAAAAAGATTGAAGATGTCAAGATTGTTTTTAACGGGGCCGGGGCCGCCGGTATTGCCTGCGCCAACATTCTCATCTCCATGGGGGTTAACAAAAACAACCTCATCCTCTGCGACTCTAAAGGTGTTATATATAAAGGCCGTACGGCGGGTATGAACGCGTATAAAGAGCGCTTGGCGTTGGAAACGGATGCCCGTACCCTTGAAGATGCGATCAAGGGGGCGGATATCTTTTTCGGGGTTTCAGTCAAAGGGGCCCTTACCGCCGACATGCTGCGCACCATGGCCAAAGACCCCATCGTTTTTGCCATGGCCAATCCTGATCCGGAGATCACGCCGGACGATGCAAAATCGGTGCGTGGTGATGTTATCGTCGGCACCGGTCGCTCTGACTACAATAACCAGGTTAACAATGTCCTGTGCTTCCCGTTTCTCTTTCGAGGTGCTCTGGACACACAAGCCAGCGCCATTAATGAAGAGATGAAACTGGCCGCAGTCCATGCCCTTGCCCAACTGGCAAAAGAAGATGTTCCGGATTCCGTACGCCGGGCATACTGCAACGATGAAATTAAATTCGGGCGCGAATATCTTCTCCCCAAGCCTTTTGATCCGCGGGTCTTGTTACACATGGCACCCGCCGTTGCACAGGCCGCCATGGACTCCGGTGTCGCCCGTAAACCCATACTGGACATGACGAAATACGTTGAGCACCTGGAAGCGCTTCAGGGGCACTCAAAAGAGATCATGCGTACCATGATCAACAAAGCGAAAGCAGCGCCTAAACGGGTGGTCTTTCCGGAAGGTAAAGAAGATAAAGTTCTACGCTCGGTACAAGTGCTGCTGGACGAAAAGATTGCTACCCCGATTCTTATTGGCGACGATAAAGTCATTCGTGAAAAAGCCAAAACCCTTAATATTGATCTGCGTGACACGGAAATCATCAACCCCCGGAAAAGTGAAAAACTCGACACATATACGGAAATACTTTTTACCAAGCGTCAACGCAAGGGCATGACACGTTATGATGCCCGTTGCCGTTTGCAGAAGGATGGGAATTATTTTGGCGCTATCATGGTAGAACAAGGCGATGCGGATGCCCTGCTTTCGGGTATTAATGCCCATTATCCTGATGTTATCCTGCCGGCTATGGAAGTGATCGGCAAAAAAGAGGGCTTGTCCAAAGTGCATGGTTTGTACATGATGGTGTTCAAAAAAAAGGTGATATTCTGTGCCGATACGACCGTTACCATTGAACCGACTGCAGAAGAACTGGCTGAAACCGCCATCCTGGCAGCAGAACAGGCACAGCATTTTGATATCACCCCACGCGTTGCCATGCTCTCCTTTTCCAACTTCGGCAGTGTCCAGCATCCATTAACCCTCAAAGTGAAAAAAGCAACTGAACTGGTCAAGGAATGGGCCCCGGGGCTGACAGTAGATGGGGAAATCCAGGCAAATGTTGCTTTAGACCCGGACATTGTTAAAAATCAATACCCCTTCTCCAAACTTAAAGGAGATGCCAATATTTTTATTTTTCCGGATCTGCAATCGGGTAATATCAGCTATAAGATGCTGGCTAAATTGGGAGACGCCGTCGCTGTCGGCCCCATTCTCATGGGTATGAAAAAACCCATCCATGTGCTGCAGCGTGCAGATGATGTCTCAGACATTGTCAATATGGCGGCAGTGGCCGTTAATGAAGCCCAGATGAACGCGTTAGAGTGATAATTCTTTTTAGATTTCCATGGCCCAAGATCAATAATTCCGGTATTAGAATAGTATTAGGAAAACGCATTAAAAACAGCGTGTTGATAGCGTGATACCAAAGTTGAACTCTTTGAAAATATTAGTAAAATTAGAGAGGGATAAATTGAAAATTTTATATTGACAATTCAATATGTATTGTTTATACATTTTAAGCTTTTGATAGTTCGTATGCATTCGACAGGGCTTGGTTTTTGATTGGCATTGCAATGGGTATATATTATTAACAATATTAAACAAAAAAGGAGGGATAAAAGGAGGATTAAAAGTTTTGGCACTTTTTCGCTGAATACGATTTAGTATTTAATTTTATTAAGATTTAAGGTAATAATGCATAAATTATAATAAGTTATGTATATATGCCGAATTTAGAAAGGATTAAATTATGAACTGGCTGGTACGAACTTTTAGCTGCTCTGTAGCCAAGAAGCAGTTTATGGCAGTAACCGGTCTCGCTTTCTGCCTCTTTCTGACAACCCACCTCATTGGAAACCTGTTTGTTTATGGCGGAAAAGATGCGTTTAATGCTTATGTTGAGCATCTTCATGCACTTGGGGTTCTTATTCACATCGCAGAAGCGGGTTTGATTATTTTTGCCCTGATTCATATCGGCACGGCAATTATTCTCTATTTTCAAAACCTTGCTGCAAGGCCTGTTAGATACAAAAAGAATAATAGTGCCGGCGGCCGGACATTGGCATCGGCAACTATGCCCTACACAGGTCTTTTTATATTGGTTTTTATAGTAGTTCATCTCATTTCTATGAAATTTGCCGACCATTCCACCTTAACTACCTTTGATGTCACAGCCGGGGTTTTTGCCAAGCCTGCGTATCTTGCGTTTTATATCGTATCTATGGTAGTGGTGGCTTTTCATGTAAATCACGGCTTTTGGAGTGCTTTCCA
>DATFIL010000234.1:0-3566 GCA_035270145.1 Desulfobacter sp.
GCCGATATCCAGGCACTGGTCACGGATATTTTCCCTAAATACTTATTTGATTTTTTAACCTTCATCATCACGGCCGTCATCCTGTTCTGGCTGAACTGGGAAATGGCCCTGATGAGCCTTGCCATCCTGCCCTTTGCCGTCTGGGTGGTCCAGATCATCAAACCCAAACTTTTCGCCCTTTCCGAGGATCTTGCCAAAACCAATGCCGGTATTGCCCATTTTTTATTTGAATCCCTGTCCAATACAGCGGCCATCCGGGCCTTTGGCGCAGAAAATTGCGAAAACGAAAAGCTGTCTGACAAACAGTCCGGGGTCCTGGACCTGCTGCTCCGGTTCCAGGTGCTGGGGGCGGTTTCCGGTTCCGTACCCACGGCCTTTGCCATTGTGAACACCCTGATCGTGTTCGGGTTTGGCGGATGGAAGGTTCTGGAAGGGAATTTGACCATCGGCACCCTGGTGGCCTTTTCCGTGTACCAGGGCCGGGTATTCGGTCCCCTCCAGGGGCTGCTGGACGGGATATTATCCATTCAAAAGTCAAAGGTGGCCCTGAAACGGGTCCGTGAAATCCTGGATATTTCACCCAGTACGAATCAGACCGGAGATCAGGTGTTGAGCCCGGCGTTATCTGCCAAGGACCTGGTCATAGAGGACTTAAGTTTTTCCTATGACGGCCAAACCCCGGTGTTCAAAAACGTATCCTTTACCATTCCCCATGGGAAAACAACAGCGCTTGCCGGGGAAAGCGGCATCGGAAAAACCACGTTGTGCCACCTTTTCATGAGGCTCTACACCCCGGATGCCGGCACCATCACCTGGGGCGAACAGGACATCCACAGCCTGGACCGGAACTGGTTCAGAACCCAGGTGGCCATGGTCTCCCAGGAAACCTTTTTGTTTCATACCTCCATTCTGGAAAATATCCGTTTTTTTAAACCGGATGCAGATATCGAAACAGTCAAAAAAGCGGCCCAAGCCGCCCAGATCCATGAATTCATTGAATCGCTGCCCAAAGGGTATGACACCCTTGTGGGGGACCGGGGCACCCGCCTGTCCGGGGGGCAGAAACAGCGACTGAGCATTGCCAGGGCCATTCTGATGGACCCCAAAATCCTGATCCTGGACGAAGCCACGGCCTTTCTGGATAAAACCGCAGAAGAAGGTATCAAGCAAACCCTGAAAGACCTGATGAAAAACAAAACCATTATCCTGGTCAGCCACCGGAAAACAGCCATCAGCCATGCCCATCACCTGGTGGTCCTGGGCAAAGACGGTCTTATTTTCCAGGGACCGACCCGGGAATTTGGCCCGGGAATTTATCATGACGCCTGACATCGCCATCATCGACAGCGGCATTAACCCAGAGCACCCCCATGTAGGACCCATCACCGGGGGGCACGGGTACGAAACCGATCCGGAAACCGGTCAGGTGGCGCAAACCGACGATTTCATGGACAACATCGGCCACGGCACGGCCATTGCGGGTATTATTAAGGAAAAAGTGCCGGATGCTGGGCTCTATGCCGTGAAAATTTTCAGCCGGGACCTGGGTACATCGGTACCGGTATTGACCCAGGCACTAGCGTGGTGTGTCCGCCGGAAGTTTGACATCATCCACCTGAGTCTGGGTGTGGAAAATAAAGAGTCTGCCGGTTCCTTGAAACAATTGTGCGACACCGCCCGGGAAAAGGGCATTCTCATCATCGCCTCGGCCCGGGGACCGGAACACCGGATATACCCGGCGTGTTTCAGCAACGTTGTCGGGGCGTACCGGCACCCGGACTGTGCCTGGGACGATCTGGTGTTTCATGCCGAGAGCCTTGTGGCATTCGGTGCCCACGGATTCCCCCGCCCCATTCCGGGCCTGCCCCAGGAAAAAAACTTCCAGGGCCACAGTTTTGCCGCCGCCCATGTCACCGCCCATGCCGCCGCGCTCATGAAACAATATCCGGATCATCCTTTGGAAACAATTATCCGGCAGTTGCAAAACAACTGGGTCGGGTTTACACCCCGGAGGGCCGGTTATCGTAAAAGCAGAACGGGTCACGGTCGGTGAATACATTGAGTCCCATACCGTAGGCTACGGCCTGGCATCCCCGGCACACAGGGGACAGGCGGCATCCCTTGCAGGCGGTACTGCCGTCCCTGTATTGTTTGGCCCTGGCAGATGTGTATATTTCATCCAGTGAATTTTCATTGATACTGCCGATATATGAGGGGAATTTTCGACAGGCATGGACTTCACCGTCTGGAAGAAGGGCTACAAAATTAAAAGCCGCTCCGCAGCCGAATCCGGTGCAGCCGCCAAACAGATCCCGGCCTGTGTCATTCTTTACGATATTGATCAGGTTGTCTTTCATTCTGATAACCGGATTTGATTCGGCAGCCCGTACAAATTTTTGTAAAAACCGATGGTAATCTCCGGGGTCCGGCAGGGTTAAGGCGGCACCTTCCCCGACCATGGCCAGTCGGTTAAAGGTGAAAGAATTGCTTTTTTGCCTCAGAATTTCAGCCAGGGGGAGCACCTGGTTCATATTGTCTCTGTTCAGGGTCAGCATGACCATGGAATAAACGTCCTGTTCCCGGAGAAGGTCCAGAAAATCAAGGGATCTTTTGAAATGGCCCTTACCCCGGATATAGTCGTTGTATTCTTCCAGGCCTTCCAGGCTGATTTGGTAGTGGCTCAGGGGTTGGATTTCTTGAAGCCGTTGAATGGGTTCTTTTTGTGCGGGATTCCCGAGTATGGCAAGGGAGAATCCTCTCTGGGAGGCCTCATAATAAAGATTTTCAAAATCAGGATAGAGCAAGGGGTTTCCACCGGTGAAGCTAATATGGCCTCTTACGTGCGCGGCAAGGGTGAAAGCGAAGAAATCATCCAGTATTTCGATGGCCTTGGAAAAGGGGATCGAATGCCTGCTGCTCCTGTCGTAGCAATGCCTGCAGTGAAGATCGCAGGCCTGGGTGATGTGCCACTGAAGGGTAAAACTGTCTGACACCATATAAGACTCAAACCCTGGGGCATCCGTTAATAGTTCAGGGTTCCGGCGGATAAGGGGCTTAGGATTGATAAGAATTCCCTCATTGACGGCATGGTGGAAGACGGCCAGAATTTTGGCCCTTGACGTCTTGCCCTGGCGGGCAGCGGTCTTAAAATCAATATCCTCGACCACCAGCTTCAAGGCCAGCAAGTCATCGTCTGTTGCATCCCGGCACATCACATGACAGGTTATAGGGTTCTGCCATATAAGGATATAGCCTTCTCCCGGCTCCGGCTTTTGCGGGGGCTTGTTACCATACCCGGTCATGGCATCGGGCAGATGCTTCCATGACACGGGGACCAGCATCAGGTCGGGATTGACAAAAACCGTTTCGCGCGGGGATAAATCGGATGCGTCTTTGTTGGACAGCTTGAAAATTCCCTGCTCAATACAGACCAGATCGTAAATATAGGGTACAATATCTTTGGGTTGCGCCTTTGGGTCAGGTCCGGAGGCATCCAGGAATTGCATGAATGATTCAGGACTTGGTTTGCCCAATGCCGCAAGAATTCCGTCCCAGGTGATATCGCC
>DATFIL010000235.1:0-3451 GCA_035270145.1 Desulfobacter sp.
CCTTCAACTGGCTGCGTTTTTTTAGGGTTAGAGCTCGCTTTTCCCTCAGGAGGTTGCGATAATCTCCTTCAATAATCAAATCCAGGGAGTGTAGAATGTTCAAGGCAGAATCCTGCTGGGTCTTTAGCATGGCGTTACCCACATCCCGGTGAGTGAAAAAGAGATTGGCCAGGGTTGAAATCACCATGACCAGAATAACAGCAAATAAAATTTTTCTCTTGATCGTTGAGAACATTGCAGTTTTGATCACTCCTAATTTATTTGAATTATTACGACTGCTGTCGTAAACAGTCTCAAGTTTTACATTCAACACCGTTAGCCTATACCACAGCCGGCCCGCAGGTCCATAAAATTTTATAAAACCATAAAGCGGCGTTAATCTTTTTATTTTAGGAATTGGTTAAATGCTTAGGGCCGATGGCGGATCAGGTGGTCGATGGCACGCTTGGCGCTGTCCGGAAACACGCCGTAAACACCGTTCAGTCAGATGATATTAGTATGCTGATGATGATCAAATATTAGAGATCTGGGATTTTATAGGGCCATGACCCTTATTTCACAGGAATAAGGGCCTGGCCTCGGGATGTGAAAGAGGACCTTGAGCCAATCATGATGCTTTCTATAATCGGGGGATTCAATGAATTTTTAGATTGCCATTCAACAATGAAATTGGCCCCAGATCCCCCGGTTTTATCGTCATAGTCCACAACATAGCGTATGGATTCGAGGGGTTTAAGAAAAATAGGTGCGGGGTGGTACTTTTTTAATAGCTCGCCTTTGGTGTTGTAGTAATGTACGGACACAATTTCAACGGTGTGGGAAATATCTATGTTGCGGATGCTTAAGGTTACGGTTAAAAGCGAAGGGATCTGCCTGTTGCCCGTGTAGATATGTGAATATGCCGGGACGTAAACCTTTTGTCCTTTTGAGAGATTTGGATTTCCCTGGGTAAAAGCCGGACCTGCTGCGCACAATAACAGTCCAATCAATAAAACCAAATAACCCAGTATGTATTTTTTTGCCATCATTTTTATCACCTTTGAAAGATGCAGTGTGAAACGGAATCGTATTTTGCTTAGTTTCAGCTAAGGTTAACCTGAGTGTGGGCATTATTGCAAGCTTGGCCAGTAAAATTTTGGCCGCCGCCTGTGATTGTGGTCAACGTTAGCCTGGGTGGATTTTTCAGCTGTTTTTTTGCAGAAAGGCACAGACCATGGTATATATGATGTCTAACGCGTTGTAAAACTTAATGATCGAGTAAAAGCATATAAATTGGGATCAGCCCATGGCTTTTTATGAACGAAATTAGGAATTCGGCTCGGCTCGGTATTGGAATTGGAAGAGATAGCTGTTAGGGGGCGTGATGAAGAAATATTTTACGGTAAAAATAGTGGCCTCAAGTGCTGCGGTCCTGTTTGTTTTTTATCTGCTTTTGACAGGGCTTGTTGCACCCTGGGCCGGAAAACGTATTGCTGTGAATTCCCTGACCAAAAGCCTGGGGCGCCAGACACAGATTGAATCCATAACCTTTAATCCGTTTACCCTGGAAGCCAGGATTAAAAATTTTGCCGTTGAAAGTAAAATTAATGGGGAAAATCTGGCCTCAGTTCAGGAAGTTTATCTCAACCTGTCCGCGTCTTCCCTGCTTCATCTGGCGCCCGTGATTTCGGCTGTTCAGGTGACAGCGCCCAAATTTTCCTTTCATTTAAATAAGGACAAGACCTTAAATATATCAGACTTGCTTGAAAGCAAAACGGAAACCCCCGTGCCGGTGCCGGACTCCGGGAAAGAACCGTCAGATGCTTTGTTTAAATTCAAAATGTCTAATGTAAAAATTACGGACGCGGCGCTGATTTTTGCCGATCATGTCCGTTCCGTTACCCATTCAGTGGCACAGTTGAATTTTGATCTGCCCTTTGTCAGCACCATGGAAAAAGATCTGGCAACGCCGATCAAAGCAGTTATGAACTGTTTGGTGAATAAGGCCCGGGTGGATATCAATGTAACGGGTATCCCCTTTGATGCCGCCCGGAATATGTCGGTTTCATTGAATATGGCGCCCCTGGATCTCAACGCTTTTGTCCCATATATTGATCTGCCCGCGCCCTATGAAATTAAATCTGCCGGTAACCTTGCCGTATCTGTTTCAGGCGAATATAAAATCCCCGCCGGAAAAACCGTTGAAGACCAAACGCTTGCCGTGAACCTGAAGACTTCAGTAAGAGATTTTGATCTGGACGATGTCTCCGGTGGCAATTTGTTTGCCTGCCCACATCTGGCGGTGGATGCCTCGTCCCAGAATGTGTTTGATATGAATTTTCTGGTGGACAAGGTGTTGCTTGACCAGGCTTCACTGTTTGTTGAACGTGATGTCCAGGGCGGCATCAATCTGGCGCCCAAAAGGCCGGGTGTGAAAACGGTGGCACCCCCGGAGGCTTCCTCCCGGATGCCGGATGCAACAAATTCCGGTACCCAGGCAGAAGTTATCCCGGAGCCGGTTGCTCAGATCGATACGGATGAAAAAGAATCTGAAACCCCGCTGATTGAACTATCCCTGCCATTTACTGTGAAAATAAACCAGGCCGCCGTTAGACATATGCATATCCGTTTCAGTGATAAGATTGTTTCACCGGAGGTGATCAAAGAGATCTCCAGTCTGGATTTTATCCTCACTGACATTGACATTGGTTCCAAGGCTACAGGACAATTTGATCTTCAAATGTTGACCGGTGATGACGAAGAGATAAAAACAGCCGGGGCTTTGCATATTCAAAAAGACCTGGCTGCCAACGGCACTGTTTCTGTTAACGGGATTGCCCTTGAAAATTTTCGCCCCTATCTGACGCCCTATCTTGGCGATAATGTCACCCTTGAAAATATGGCTGCCGATCTGAATTTTAAGGTGGGATTCACCCAGGCGGGTTTAGGTGTCGAGGTATCCGACGGCCAGGTGACCCTGGATAAATTCGGTCTGACGGAACAGGGCAAAAAAGAGCCTTTGGTGCAGTTTGACCAACTGGCATTGTCTCAGATCTCCTGTAATCTTTTAAAACAGGAGGCCGGTGTGGGGCTTGTGACACTTCATAACGCCCTGGTTAAGGTTAACCGGGATAAAAAAGGCCGGATGGACCTGCTTGCAGCGATTGAACAGGCCCTGAAAACCGGGGAAGATCCGGCTGCAATGGCTGCGACAGACGAGCCTGTAAAGACAAAACAGGCCGAAACGCAACAGGATAAGCAGAGTGCCTCTGCACCTGCCTGGGTTGTGACGATACATAAAACGGTTTTAGACCAGTGCCAGGCCCAGTTTATTGATCAGTCCAAAAAAGAGCCGGTGAAAGTGGTTATGAAAGACATTGGTGTTACGGTTGAAAATATTTCCACAAAAAAAGGGGAAAAATCAACCTTCAAAGCATCCATGACCAACGGGAACAAGGGGAAAATTGATCTT
>DATFIL010000236.1:0-7778 GCA_035270145.1 Desulfobacter sp.
CCACCATAATAAAATTGGCCTGGGTAGGCAGTACCTCAAAACCGGCGTCCGTAAATTTCCGGGTTAAAAAATCAAGACCCTGGTGGGTGCCGGAAATGGTTTTGGACAAAAATTTCGTATCTTCCAGGGCAGCCTGGGCCGCAACCTGCGCAAGGGAGTTCACATTAAAGGGCTGACGGATCCGGTTTAAAATTTCAGCGACACTTTTATCCATAACCCCGTAACCAATACGAAAACCGGCAAGGCCGTATGCTTTGGAAAACGTTCTCAAGGTTACAATTCTTGGATCCGTCAACGGCACAGCCAAGGCATTGTAGACCGAATCGTCGCGCACAAATTCAATATACGCTTCGTCCACGATAATCAGCACGTTGTCCGGCAGCTGGTCTGCAAACCGTAAAAAGTCATCCTTGGTAATCACAGCTCCGGTGGGATTGAAGGGGTTGGTCACAAACACCATTTTTGTTTCAGGCGTAACAGCCTTGACAAGCCCGTCAAGGTTGGTGGAAAAATCCTTTAAGGGCACCATAACCGGAACACCTTTTGCGGTTTTTACACTGATTTCATACATGAGAAAGGAAGGCAGCGGCATCACGGCTTCCTGCCCGGGGTTCAGAAATCCATGGGCCAGCAGGGCAATGATATCATCAGAACCGTTTCCAATGACCAGATTTTCCACCTGGACATGGTATTTGTCAGCAAGTTTTTGACATAATGTAAAAGGAACCGGCTCGGGATAGCGGTGCATCCCGGGTAATTTTGATAAAACAGCATCGGCTACTTTGGGTGAACATCCAAAAGGGTTTTCATTGGATGCAAGTTTTACGGCATTGGTAATACCATACTCACGTTCGACCTCGCTTAATGGCTTGCCTGCCTCATAGGGTTTTATAGTCTTTACGGACTCACTGATTGAAAATACCATGAAAGATGTGCTCCATTGATTTGCGGGTTGGATAAGGCCATATTAATTAGTTAGGATTTGAATTTTTGTCAATACCTGTGATAGGTGGATTGGGTTACGGAATATGAAATTTAATTCTTACTTCTTATTTTTCTTGCTCTTGCTCTTAATCGTGCTCGGAATATACGTTTTAGAGCACGAGCAAGATTAAAAGCAAGAGCACGATCACGATCACGAGTAAGCACAAGATGAGAATACAGAGTATTGGAGATTAACATTGAACAAAAACGCACCACAGGTTAAAACCGGACTGGACACCCTTTACGACAATCGACCTGGATGTTTAAAGGGCAGGCGTTTGGGCCTTCTGGCAAATCCAGCATCGGTAACAAGTCAGCTTGCACATGCAAAAGACGTTATAGCGCAACGCTTTCCCGGGCAGATCTGCGCCCTGTTCTCACCCCAGCACGGTTTTTTTGCCGAAAAGCAGGACAATATGATCGAATCGGGGCATTTCAGGGACCCGGATCTGAAGATACCGGTATTCAGCCTGTACAGTGAAACAAGGATTCCCACTGCCGATATGTTTGCCCCCATAGATACCCTGGTCATTGATGTCCAGGATGTCGGGACCCGTGTATATACCTTCATATATACCATCTCGTACTGCCTTGAAACGGCAGCAAAAGTTGGCAAATCCGTGGTGATTCTCGACCGGCCCAATCCCGTTGGCGGGTTACAGGTTGAGGGTAATATCCTTGAACAGGACTGTGCCTCATTTGTTGGGCGTTACCCCATCCCCATGCGCCATGGCATGACCGTAGGCGAGATTAGCGCCTATATCAATACAACCCAAAAGATCGGTTGTGATCTTACCGTGATTCCCATGCAGGGATGGACCAGAGATATGTACTGGCAGGATACCGGATTAGTCTGGATTCCACCATCTCCGAACCTGCCCACACCGCTTTCAGCCATGGTGTATCCCGGCCAGGTTATCTTCGAAGGGACCAACCTGTCGGAAGGACGGGGTACCACCCTACCCTTTGAACAGTTCGGCGCGCCGTATATCGATATTTATGCATTAAAACAGCGTGTGAAAAACCGCCTTAAAGGCATTATAATGCGGCCGGTCTGCTTCCAGCCCACATCCGGGAAATGGCAAAACCAGACATGCAAAGGCGTTCAAATCCATGTCATGGAAACAGATGAATATAAACCTTATCTGTATTCCCTGATTCTGTTACAGGAAATCATGAGGACACATCCCAACGGATTTCAGTTCAAGGCGCCACCCTATGAATATGAATTTGAGCGTCTGCCCATGGACCTGATCTTAGGAAGCCGGAAATTGCGGAAAAATCTTGAAGCAATGAATGATCCCCTTGAATTGGAAAAGGCCTGGCAGGGACCGTTGCAGCAGTTTAAGCAGGCGTCACAAGCCTTTTATCTATATGGTGTTTGAATAATATATAAAAAAACAAAAAAGGGCTGTGACATTCTATCACGGCCCTTTTTATAGCTACACTACGGACTAATAAATTCGAAAAAGCGGAGACAACGTGGAATTATTTAAGGCTCTTCCTGCTGCCGATTCTTTTTCGAGTTCAGCAAGTGGGTAAGTTCGGTCTTGTCTTAATCTGAAGAAGCGTCAACGCCTTCGTCATTTTTCCAAGAGTCTTTCAATTCGTCAAATCCAAGGTAAAGTGCAAAGCCGCCACCTATTAGAAGAACAACAGGGACACATCCGGTAATAATTTGCAAAAATTCCGTAAACCATACAGCCAGACCAACAACACCGAGAAGAACTGCAATAGCTCCGCCAATTAACGTTTTCATCGTTTATCCTCCTTAAATTCCCGTCTAAACATTTGATACGTATAATACGTGATTCATACCTAAAAAAATAATGTAACTGCTTATATGCTTGTTTCAATTACAAATAGATGAAGAAAAATATCACAGGCCCCTGATTTTATCAAGGCGTTTTTAAGCATGCTCAAAGACTTAAATAAACACTTTTAATTCAATGTGTTGTCAGAAAAATTGATGGTTTTTTCAATCATTATTATTATATGAAAGTCAAAATAAATTATGAAACCTTAACTTGATCATCGAATGATAAATTATCATATTGCCTTGTAAACCAAGCTCTGGTATTGAATTAACTAAAAAAGACGTTCCTGCCACGATTGACCCTTCAACTTTCGAAGGAAGAAAAGGACACCCTATGCGTTTGTTTGCACCAATAAATGACCTGGTCTCAACCACCAGAATAAAAATACGTAGATTAATAGCGTTTCTGCTTAATGACTCCCATGATTATTATTCAAGTTTTTATCCAGGCACCCAAAGCTTTATTATTGGAAAAATACTGAACCATCTTGTTAATAAAATCAGCATAGATAACAACAGTCTTGAAAGGATAAGAAATATAGATCCGGGCTCAATTGTTGTTTTTGCCTGTAAAAACAAGCATATGTTTGATTTTTTATATTTTCACACCCTTTTAAAACCCATAAACGGCCCGTACCCTGAGCTGAGTTTTGATTTACGGTTTGTCTTTCTTTTGCCCGTAAAGCAGCTAATACGGATTATTCTTTCCCAATTAGACTATTTTTTTCACCATTTCCATTTCAAGGACATCTATACCGGCGGGTATGCCCGGAAAATGCTTTTGAGTAACCGGGCAGGCTTCATAAGTCTTATTGAAGAAGATGAATTTTATAACAGATTTATAAGGTCAACACCGGACCCTTTATTTCATCTGATTGAATTGCAGAAACAGACAGAAAAGGCAGTTTTTATTGTGCCTGAAGATATTATCTATATCACCAAGCCCATGCACAAAAATCCAAGCCTCGGGGATATTTTATTCGGCACCCATGAAAAACCCGGCCGCATCAAAAGAATTTTCACCATGCTGCGACAACCCGAAAAAATTCGAGTAGAAGTCGCACGGCCCGTAAATCTAAAAGAATTCTTAGCCCGACCTGAAATCCAGCGTCTTGATTCGGAATTCCAGACCCATCGACTTAGAAGTCAGCTTGTGGATATCCTGAACCGCCAGCGCAAAAGCATCACCGGTCCCGTGCTTAAATCCCGTCAGGAGATCACCGAAGATATTCTTAATCGAAAATCCCTGAGGGAATTTCTGGCTGCCTATGCAGACAAAACCGGGGCGCCTTTGCGAAAGGTAAACAAAAAGGCGGCTGCTTATATCGATGAAATTGCAGCCAATTACAGTTTAAGGGTAATCAATGTTTTAAACTGGCTTTTTACCAGGGTATTTAAAAACATATTTGAGGGGGTTTCCGTATCCCAGGATGAAATCAATATGATGCGGGAAACTTACACCAAAGCCCCGCTGATTCTGATCCCCTGCCATAAAAGCCACCTTGATTACCTGCTGTTACCCTATGTCATGTTCAAAAACAATATGCCCTGCCCCCATATTGCGGCGGGCAAAAACCTTTCCTTTTGGCCCCTTGGCCCGATATTCAGAGGCGCCGGCGCATTTTTCCTGCGCCGGACATTCAAAGGGGCGGAATTATACACCCGCATTTTTGCAGCATATATCGAGAAACTGCTTTATGAAGGTTTTAACATCAAAATTTATATTGAGGGGGGCAGAAGCCGGACAGGAAAATTACTGCCCCCCAAAACCGGCGGACTGTCCATGATTATCCGGGCTTTTTTAAGTGGTGCCTGTGAAGATCTTTATTTTGTACCCATTTATGTAGGGTATGACAGGGTGCTGGAAGAAGACGCCTATCTAAAAGAAATTGAAGGTGGCAAAAAAACACCTGAAAACCTAAAAGGTCTGTTGAACACAAGAAAATTTTTAAAAAGAAAATACGGCAAAGTGTATCTTAAATTTGACACGCCGATTTCCATGAACAGATATATGGAAGAAAAGGGGGTTGATCTCAAAAAGGTCAGTGATGGGGAGTTCAGTCACTTTGTCAGAGGATTCGGATATAAACTGATAAATGCCATCAATGACAATACCGTTGCTACACCCCATGGTATTATCGCGTCGGGCATCCTGAACTGCTCTGAAAGCACGTTTACACAGAAGCAGATGTTTGCCCGGGTGACCACCTACATGAATCATCTGATTTTTCACGGGGCATATCTTTCCGACACCTTGATGATTGACTCGGATAATGCTTTTAATTCAGTCATTGAAAATTTTATTTCCAGAAATTTCATTGAACTTGCCGATGAAGACGAGGATGACATCACAGACACCACCATGCTCATTGTCAAGCACAACAAAAGACCGGTTTTGGACTACTATAAAAATTCGGTCATCTGTTTCTTTGTACATGCTGCCTATACCGCTGCATCTATCATAGAAATAGACCGGTTTAAGTTTGAATTGCAGGACCTTGTATCCAGATATCAATTCTTGCAAAAACTGTTCACTGATGAATTTTCATTTGATGAACAAATTTCAACACAGGAGCAGATCTCAAAGGCATTAAAAGGATTTATCAACGAAGGGATTCTTGTACCTGATCCTGAATTTGCCGACACCTTTAACCTGACATCGGAAGGGTTGAGAAAACTTAAATGGTTTGCAGCCTTTCTCATTCCCTTTTTCGAATCCTATATGACCTGCCTTGTCTTCCTGGAAAAAGAAAAGACAGACAAATATGATGTCAAAGAGCGTGCAAAAAAGCTGCTCTCCTTCGGAACCAAACTATACAAACGCAACCAGGTGGTCCGAAAGGAATCTTTATCCCTGATCAACTACCGTAATGCTGTGAACTATTTTGCCAAACACCATATCAACGGCTCCAAAGACCAGGAACGCATAGACCAGTACAAAGAAATTATTGATCTGCTCTCCAGACGGATCTCAAGCTGACCATCGTGAACGCTTTAATACTTGCAGCAGGTCTTGGCACAAGGCTTCTGCCCTATACACAGCATTTGCCCAAGCCCCTTTTCACCATCAACGGCCGACCGGTTATTGATTATGCCATCGAAAATCTTTTAGATGCCGGTTGCACAAAAATTTTTATCAATGCGCACTATCTGGCAGATACCATTGCAGACTTTGTCGACAATCACCGGTCCAAAAACCTTATGCAATTGGTGTTTGAGCCTGTAATTCTCGATACCGGCGGGGCCATTGCCAACCTTAGCAATGAGTTGGCAGATGATGATTTTTTTGTGGTTAATGCGGATGTACTCTGTAATTATGATTTGTCGCACCTCATGGCTTGCCACAAGGCATCTGGTGCCCTTGCCACCCTGCTGGTCCATGACTGCTACCGGTTCAATACCATTTGTGTGGACCAGACAATCCCAGGGCCCGGCATTGTCAGGCATTTTTCCCAAACCCCGGAATCCGGTCTTGCGTTCACAGGAATCCAGGCAATATCCCCGGGTCTTTTTGAATACATGCCCTCTGAAAAAATATTTTCAAGCATTGATGTATATAAAAAATTATGTTGTCTGGAAAAAATTTCTGCGCTCAAAGCCGAGCAATTTTACTGGCGGGACATGGGCACCCCCCAAGATTACCAACAGACCTCCAGGGAATGTCTGGCCGGCAAAATTTTTGGTGTCAACCCATCCCGGATTCAAGATATTGACATCCAGGCTCTGGCTGGGGACGGATCGGACCGTCTCTGGTTCCGGGCCCGGCATCGAGAAAACAGCCTGATTCTCTCGGATCACGGTATCTGTCTGGATGCGACCCATTGCAACACCCAACGCAACAATGGCGCCGCCCAGTTGCATGCGTTTATAAACATCGGAAAGCATTTGGCCAATAAAGATATCGCCGTACCCCAAATTCTGGGTCATGACGCAATTTCGGGTCAGGTGGCTGTGGCAGATCTTGGCAGTACCCATCTGGTAGATCATATCCGGGGAATGGATGAAAAACAGATTATCAAATGGTATCGACGTGTTATTGATGCTCTGGTTGATTTTTCTTTCAAAGGGATTGAAGCGTTTGATACGGCCTGGACCTGCCAGACCACGTCATACTCAAAACAGATGATTGTGGATCTGGAATGCCGGTATTTTATGCAGGCATTTGTAAGTGGCTATCTTGGACGCAAAGAACAGTTCAAAACCTTTACCCCGCTTTTTCACCATATTGCCAAAAATGCACTGATTCATGCAATCAACGGCCTTATGCACAGGGACTGCCAGTCCAAAAATATCATGATCCATGACGGGCACCCCTGGTTCATTGATTTTCAATCCGCACGACCAGGTCCTATTCAGTATGATCTGGCTTCCCTTTTAATTGACCCCTATGTTACACTGTCCCGGGCTGTCCGGGATCAACTTTTAAACTATGCGTTGGAAAAAATCGGCTTCAAAGTATCCTTTGATATAGATGCTTTTATGCACTCTTTCAGATACTGCTGTATTTCACGTACCCTTCAGATGCTGGGCGCGTTTGGTTTTTTAACCCGAGTTAAAAACAAAAACCAATTTGAAAAATATATCCCGGCAGCGTTGAAAGGACTTGAATGTCGGCTTAAAGACCTAAACGAACCCGGAATAGCCGACTTCACCCAATTTACCCAAAGCCTTCAAGGAGATTTAAAATGAATTGTATACCCATCATGATCAGCGGACTGCCCGGCAATGTGGCTCGTGTAATGGCTGAAGCCGTCTTACAGGATGAGCGGTTTACCCTTGTACCCTTCTCCCTGACCGGAGAGGAAATCACCGATGGCCAGGTGTCTGTGGATCAGACAAACGTAACCCTTTTAAAACCCAGTGAAAGGGAAGAGAAGATCAATGAGATTCTTGAATCTTACCCTGGCTGCATTTGTGTTGATTACACCCATCCGACAGCGGTAAATGACAATGCAAAATTTTATGTGGCACATAAAAT
>DATFIL010000237.1:0-2268 GCA_035270145.1 Desulfobacter sp.
CCGTCATAGGCCACTATGATTTTGAAATTTTTTGCCGGGTTATACCGGTTTTCAACGGTTTTAGGCATGATGCAGTATGGCTTTTTTTAAAAAAACAAGCAATCATCCAGAACATCATCTTCAGACGATGCCATATTTTTCCCTTTCACTCGATCATCGAGTTTTACTGGATATTTGTCACACACACAAATAATCTGCCCAATCATGTTTGTCAATTTAAACCCGTAGTTCCCCGCAACGCCAAATTTGGCAAAATCGGGGTCGGTATATATTTTTCTTGAAATTTACAGGGCCTTGGTTTATGGTCTGTTATTAAAAGACCGACCGGTCTCCCTTTTTTTGTTAAGGAAATTAGATGAAACTTAAAGAAAAAATTATAGTTGAAGCGTTACGCCAGTTTTCAACCAAAGGGTTCATGGCCACGTCAACGGCAGATATTATAAATGTAGTGGGGACATCCAAGGGGGGGCTTTATAACCATTTTAAAAACAAAGAACAATTGTTCTTAGAAGTGCTTCGCCAGGCCCGCAAGATTTGGCGCGAACGGAATTTGGCAGGCCTGGAAACCATTGAGCGGCCTGTGGATAAAATTAAACATATTCTGGTGAACTATAAAGACAATTACCTGGCTGACAGCACTAATTTCCCGGGCGGATGTATTTTCATCAACCTGACTGTGGAACTCAGTGACCAGTGTCCTCATCTGGCAGCCGAAGTGAGTGAGGGCTTTGGCAGGTTTAAATTCATGCTCAGGCGTTTCCTTGAACAGGAACGGTTGGCCGGAATGCTGAAAGACAATGTGGAGATTGATGGGGTGGTTGCCGTTGTGTTTTCCGGATTGTTAGGCGCCTGCGTCATGTATACCGCGGACAAGTCCAAGTCGAATCTGGATCAGGCCATGGGGGCCCTTGCCGCTTATATTGATAATCAGTGCATATCATATTAAAGGAGATCTATGATGTTGGAAAAATCATTTAAGGCCATGGTGGTCTCGGAAGCAGGGAATAAACAATATCGCCGTGACATTGTTGAACGGCAGATAAAGGACCTGCCTGAAGGGGATGTGCTTGTTAACGTTCATTATTCTTCATTGAACTATAAGGATGCGCTTTCGGCCAGTGGAAATAAGGGGGTTACCCGGAAATATCCCCATACACCCGGAATTGATGCTGCGGGAGTGGTGGCGGAAAGTACGGATCCCGCCTTTAAAGCCGGTGATCAGGTCATTGTCACCAGTTACGATCTTGGGATGAATACGGCCGGGGGCTTTGGGCAGTATATCCGTGTTCCGGCCGGATGGGTGGTCCCCCTGCCCGATGGCCTGAGCCTGCGGCAGGCCATGTGCTACGGCACGGCCGGATTTACAGCCGCTTTGTCCATACTGCAACTGGTTAATCACGGTGTGCAGCCGGCGCATGGTGAAATTTTGGTGTCCGGAGCCACCGGCGGTGTCGGCAGCATTGCCCTATCGATTCTGGCCAAACAAGGTTATACCGTGGTTGCCGTTAACGGCACAACAGATCAGTCCGATTACCTGAAATCCATTGGTGCCCAACGTATAATCGCCATTGAGGATGCCGTGGATACCAGTGGCCGGCCAATGCTTTCCGAACGCTGGGCCGGAAGCGTGGATGCTGTGGGCGGTGATCTTTTGGCCACCACCATTAAATCCATGAACGCCAACGGCGTGGTGACTTCCTGCGGAAATGTTGCTTCTCCGGATCTGCCCATCAATGTCTACCCCTTTATCCTCCGTGGTGTCACTTTGGTGGGGATTGATTCCCAGAATTGCCCCATGGCGATTCGGCAAAAGACCTGGGACAAGCTTTCAAAGGAATGGCAGATTACCCAAATGGAAACGGTTGTGGAAGAGATTACACTCAATGAGCTGGACCAGCGGATCAGCAAAATGCTTACACGCGGCAGTAAGGGACGCGTAATTGTGAATATGCTCTAAATTTCCCTGGGGTCGGTCATATTTTCCGGGCGCAGCATGTCATCCAGTTGTGCTCTGGTAAGCACCCCTTTTTCCAGAACCAGATCATACACACTCCTGGCTGTTTTGAGCGCTTCCTTTGCAATGGCCGCTGACTGTTCATAACCGAGTATCGGCACCAACGCGGTGACCAATCCAATGCTGGTCTGAACATAATTTTGGCATACCTCACGGTTCGCTTCAATGCGGTCAATGCAACGTGCAACCAGTGTGATACAGCCGTTTTTAAGGATCATCATGCCGTGCAGCAGATCAAAGGCAATGATTGGCTC
>DATFIL010000238.1:0-2200 GCA_035270145.1 Desulfobacter sp.
AACGCTCACCGACAAAGGGGTTTTTGTGATCAAAAGATGGAGTAAGGGCAGATCCGTCAGTGCCGGATGAGGCCAGCTGGGAAAAATTTGATATGGGTTAAATTTGGTGATTATGAGGTCTTATTTATGAAACTTTTCAGCATACATTACGGCATGGGCCCTGTTTATACTGCGGCCATCATCTGCTGTTTCTTGCTTTTCACCGGCCAGGCAACGGCCCGGGATGCGGCGTTTAAAATTCAACCCCCACCCCATTGGCACAACAGGACCGACCGCCTGGACAATGATTTGAAACAGCAGGTCATGGCGCCCGGCAAGGAGGCTTTTATTGAAGTATATGCCGTCCGAAGCGGGAAAATCGGGGTCCAGGCCATTGCCGACAGCATGGAGCAGACCATGCGCAGCCGGGGAAAAGCGTTTTTGCAGAACCGGATATCATCAAAGCCTGTCCATGTGGACGGGAATCCCGGCATCATTCGGGAGTATTCAGGGCATTACAACGGTACTTTGCTGCACGCCTTTGCTTTGTATACCTATGACAGGGGCCAGGCGTTTACAATTTTCGGGGTGTACGCTGAAAACAAGGCCTCCCGGTACCGGAAAACCATATATACCAGCATCACCAGCCTTCGTTTTTCAGGGGCGTATGCACCCAAACCGCCGCCGCACCATGCCGGAAACGACATCTCCGGTGCTGCCGGCGGCGGGCATGAGTCCGGCTCAGGCGTGTGTTGCAGCTACTACGGCCTGTGGAAGTTCCCCGCCCGGAACACCCGGGTACACCTGATGCCCAATCATCTCTACGGAAAAAAACGAAACCGGTTTTACTGGGAGTGCCGGGGGGATCAGGTCACCATCCACTGGGGCGACGGCGCTGTCGAAACCTGGCAGCGACAAGATAGAAACCGCCTGACCCGGACCAATGTATGGGGCGGGATTGACAAAGCGATCCGGCTTAAAGACTTTTTTGTCATGGATGGCCGGACCTACACAGCCTGCTCGGGCTATGGTATGGATCTTCCGGAGCAGGCACCGGATATTCCCAGAACCGACCAGGCCAGAAAAATCTCCGGCAGCATGGGCTGTCAGTGGGGCCTTGCCCATGGATCGCTCAAGCCCGGGCAACCCTGTAAATGGGAACTTGCCGCAACCCAAGGGGTTGTCTTGACGTTTGAAGACCCATACAAACGAGGAGAGCAGCGTTATTTTGTCCGGGCCTTTTTTGCTGACGGAAACCTGGCGGCACAAACCCGGGTGGGACTGTCAGGCACACTGGCACTGGGTCCGGGTACTTACACAATCGAAGTAACAACAGACATGCACTATGCCCGGTGGCGATGCGAATGGAAATAAGTTGCAACCCGCATGCAGGATACGCTATCTTTAGTGTGGGAAATAGCAACAAAGGCACACTATATGATCATTCTGCAGCGGACAGTTTCTGGGGTATCGGGTCCAATGTCACAGGTAAGATATTAATGAAAATCCGGGATGAATTACAAGCTACGGCTTGATTGGATTATTTAAAAAAAAGGAGGCGGGAAAATGGACACAGCCGAACTGCTTAAGCCGTTTAAGGACAACAACAAACGGATCACCGTGTTAACCGGAGCCGGAATTTCAGCTGAAAGTGGAATCCCGACATTTCGGGGGCCCGAAGGATATTGGACTGTGGGGTCAAAAGAGTACCGGCCCGAACAGATGGCCACCCACAGCATGTTTACCCAAAACCCTTGGGAATCCTGGGCCTGGTACCTTTACCGGCATACCGTGTGTAAAAATGCAGAACCCAATTCAGGCCACCGGGCCATTGTCCGAATGGAAGAAATTTTCAAAGACAGATTCCGTCTGGTCACCCAGAATGTGGACGGTCTTCATTTGCGGGCCGGCAACAGCCGTGAACGAACCTTTCAGATCCACGGGAACATCAATTATATACGGTGCTCCGGAGAATGTACGCCAAAGCTGTTTGACTTCCCAAAGGAGATCGTAGACAAAGAAAAAGACCAGCCGGTCACCGAGGAAGAAAAAAAGCTGCTGACCTGCCTCAGGTGCGGCAGCATTGCCCGGCCCCATGTCCTCTGGTTTGACGAATGTTACAACGAAACCTGGTACAAGGCCGAGTCCGCCATGGCATGGGCGACGTCCACCGACCTTCTCTTGGTGGTGGGTACCGCCGGGGCCACCAACCTTCCCATGC
>DATFIL010000239.1:0-8090 GCA_035270145.1 Desulfobacter sp.
ATGAGCATGGTGACCTGTCCCTGTCTGTGCGCGGCAAGGGAGGTGCCCCCGCCCAAATGGGCGGTGACGGCATTCACATGTTCCGGTGCCTGATTCATCAAAGATGCCACGATCCGCCATACGGCCTTGTGATTTAAATAATGTGCCCCGACCCCGTTGCGCTTGATTCTTACAAATCCTGTAACCCGGTCCACCAGATCCATTTCGTCACAGACAAAGGGATCTGTGGTGGTCAAAAGCAGATCCTTTTGACTGCCCGCCATCCGGGCCAGTTCTATGCCCATGGGAATGCCCATATTGCTGGCATGGGACCGCAACGGTGCTTCCGCAAGGTCCCTGACCATTTCCGGCACCACCCGGTAGGTTCCGGATGGAATGGGTTTGAGAAATCCGCCCTGGCAGGCGATGCCGTCAAAGGAGTCAAGCGCAATTTCGGCGCCTTCCAGATGTGCTGCCACAGCCTTTATTCTGCGATCTATGCTGTCTTCCTCATCGGGAAGAACATGTATTTCAAAACCATGGACCTGTTCCAGCCCCTGAAATACGGCAATCCGGGTGGAGACAGTGCCTGGATTCAGTAAAAGAAGTCGCATCTCTTCCTGTTGCGCTTCCTGGGCCAGGGCTGGACCGAGAAGTCGTCGTATCGCGGGGGATTTTTCCTGGCCTGTACGTTCCATTTCCAGCATCAGGGTCAGGGCATTGCCTATAATGGTATTGATATCGGGGGAAGGGGGCGATTTAGTCAGGACCTCGATGATTGCTGAAAGATCGCTTTGCATTAGTCTGGCATCCGAAGTTCCCATACCTTGTTTTATCTGTTCTGAAAGATCGGCCAGCCATGCTTCACTGGCCACTGTCAGATCCCGTTCAAAGGCAGACATGGAAACATTTATTTTTCCGATTTCAGCCACGGCTTCAATTATTTTATTACGAAGTTTCGCGCTCACTTTTTAGGGCTCCCTTTGTTTATCGGCAATTAATTTGCAACTTTTAGGTTCCAGGTTTCCGCCTCTGGGCTGACATGTCAGTCCAGGGTGGCTTCTCCGGCGGCAACTCGGCGCAAAACAGACCTGAACAGTTTTCCTGTGGGGGTTTTTGGCAGCTGGTCCGTGATTATGATTTTTTCCGGTACGGCAAACCGCCCGATTTTTTCAGCAATGTAATCTTTTATCTGGTCAATACATTTTTGTTCATCCTGGATCGTTTTATGGGGTACCATAAAAACCACAATCTCCTCTCCGGAATTGCCCTGGCCGCTGATAATAACGGCCTCGTCAACCAGAGGATGGGCGGTCAATACGCCTTCGATCAAGGATGAACCCAGGCTTTGTCCTTTGACTTTAATGCTGTCATCAAGGCGTCCCATGAACCAGAAGAAACCGTCTTTGTCGGACCTGACCCCGTCGTAGGTAAAAAAAGAGCCCGGGAATTTTGAAAAATAGGTCTTTTTAAAATGTTCGGTTGTGCCCATGGTGGCCGTTGGCATGGCCGGCCATGACCGGGCAAAAGTCAGGTTGCCGCTGATGTTTGTTTTACAGGGTTTGCCAAAATCGCTCATGATCAGGGGCTCCACCCCTAAAGCGCCAAATCCGAGGGCGCCGGGACGGTTCAGCTCCGGGGTGGGATATGAATTGAGCAGTGCGGTACCACTTTTGTTCTGCACCCAAAGATTTACCACCCGTTCCGGACCGTTTGCCAGTATGCCGTCTGCATATTTAACCAGCCGGGGGGGGAGGGCATTTCCACAGCAGGCAATAACGGGAAACCGCTTGGCCGTGTTTAGCTGCTCCTGCCCCAGTTGTTCCCTAAGTTCTGAAATCAAATTCGGCCGGCACAACAGCGCGGGATTGGGTTGCTCATCGAGAATCTTTTCAATGGTATTTACCCGGATATCTTCATCAATGAGGATGATACCTGTGCCATTGGTCAAAGGTCCCCACAGGCCGTATGCCTGGGTCGGCGCGTTGCACATATCCAGGGTGTTGACGATCATCTTGGGGATGTCCTGAACAAGGGTTTTGTTGAAAATATCGTCAAAGGAGGCGTGGGCCTGGACCAGAAATCCGCCGGTTGGAAAAACAGAGCCCACATGTTTATCGGCCAGGCGGTTTTCATAAATAGCAAACAGGGGGTGATCCGCCTGGGGGTAGGCCGGCTCAAGTCCGGAAGGATCTGCTTCGGTCATGTATTCTTCAAGCGTTGAAATCCCTTCAAGCTTTTCATCTGAAATGAGAATGGTTAGATCGTCAAGCAGGGCGCGGACTTTTAGGATATGGTCATTTTTTTCTTCGTAAGCGTTGCTGTTTGCCATGATTACAAGTTTTGCCTTTGATGCAATGACATCCTCGGCCACAAGGGAAGGGGGTAGATGACAGCCTATGGGCAGATAGGGGATGCCAAGATAGGCGGCTGCCAGGGCGCTGACGACAAATTCAGGGCAGTTGGGAAGATTTAAGACGATGTGATCGCCCTGAACAAGGCCGGCCCGGTGAAAAGCTGCTGCAAGCCTGAGCACTTTGTCTTTGAGTTCATTAAATGTCAGGGTGCCGGTATGGCCGGATTTTTGATAAAAGACCAGGGCGGGTGCTTCTCCCTTCCCTGTTTCAATTGTTCTGTGAAGTGCGTTCTGGGCGGCATTGATCTGTCCGTCACAGAACCAGGATGCCATGGGCCTGGAAAAATCCTCCTTAACCACACAGGAAAAAGCTGTCTGCCATTGCAGCCGTTTCGCCTGGGCAGCCCAGAATTGTTCACGATGGTCAAGCGTGTGTTTGTGCAGACGGCGGAATGCGTCAAGACGTGCGGGTAATTTTTGGTCAAGGTCAGTGCTTTCCATAATTTTACTCCCTAATTTGGAACATTTAAGGGGTGAGGCTTACATGATTTTAACCATAATCATATCATAATCGTTACTCGATGATCCAGTTTTTAAAAATTGACATCGAACGTAGCTACCCGTTATTATCCCTATGCTAACAGAATGCTTTAATTCCGGGGACGCAATATAAAAAGGAAACATCATGAAATTGAAATCCCCTTCCGGATGTTTATCTTTTTTAAATGTGTAAATTAATTTGCCGCCGCCGCACAGGGCTTGATTCTATTGTAGGCCATTTTTCGTAGGGGCAATCCCTCTGTGGTTGCCCTCGTTAGGGCAGGCACGGTGGCCTGCCCCCTACAGCGGCCGACGTTAGAACCAATCCCCACAGCACATTTACCGGAGCTGAAATTTGAAGCTGATCCTTTATTATTTCAAAAAAAATTTAAGAAAGATCGCTTTGGGCGTCTTCTTTATAATTGTGGTGGATCTGCTTCAGCTTGTGATTCCCCAGGTTGTCAGCCGGGCTGTTGACATTCTGGCAGATGCTCATTTTGATCGTCATGTCCTTTTAATGCAATGCGCGGTCATTGTGGGGGCCGGGCTTCTCATGGCCCTGCTTCGTTCCGGGTGGCGCATGCTTTTGATGGGCGCGGCCCGGGATCTTGAGCGGGGCATTCGGGATGAACTGTATTCCCATATGTTAAGTCTGGACATGGCCTATTATGACAAAACCCGGACCGGGGACATCATGGCCCATGCCACGTCGGACATTATTCATGTGCGTATGGCCTTTGGTTTCGGCATCATCGCCCTGGTGGACACCCTGCTTCTTGGCAGTGCCTGCGTCAGCATCATGGTCTGGACAAGTCCGAAGCTTGCGGCCCTGTGTCTGATTCCCCTTCCTTTTCTGGTTTTGGCAACAAAAATTCTGGGCAAGAGGATGCATCAGTATCACAACACAGCTCAGGAGGCTTTTTCCGCACTCACAGAACAGATCCGGGAAAGTTTTTTCGGTATCCGGGTGATCAAAGTGTTCAATTTTAAACCCCAGGTACGGCAAAAGACTGAAAACAGTGCCCGGGACTATTTTAGAAAGAATTTGAAGCGGGCCTATATCAATGCCCTGCTGCGCCCCTTGTTGGGCTTTTTTTTTAATATGTCCACCCTGATCATTATCCTTTACGGCGGGGGATTGGTCATGGAAAACCGGTTAAGTCCCGGAGAGCTTGTGGCCTTTATTCAATACTTGGGGATTCTGGCCTGGCCGGTGATTGCCATCGGCTGGATGACCAATCTGGTGCAGCGTGGCCTGGCATCCCTGAAACGGATAAACGTTCTTTTGAATGCCCGGTCCGAAATCACTTTCCCTGAAGATACGGTGATGCCGGACATTGTGAACGGCAATATTCGGTTTGAAAAGGTCTGTTTTTCCTATGATAAAAAGGAGAATGTGCTCTCTGATATTTCAATGGAGATCCCGGCAGGGTCCAGGATCGGCATTACCGGACCACCGGGCTGCGGGAAAACCACCCTGCTTTCATTGATCCCGCGCCTGTATGACCCCATGACCGGCCGGATTTGCCTGGACGGAAAAGATCTGAAAACATTTGATCCACAATTTCTGAGGCGTCATATCAGCTTTATGGCCCAGGAAGCGTTTTTATTTTCAGGTACACTTGAAGATAATATTCTTATGGGTGAACGTTTTTCCGGGGACAACGCGCGTGAAAGTTTGGATCAGGTAATTCACGTCTGCGCTTTAGGCGACACCATTGCGCAGATGCCCAAAGGGCTTGGTACCCTGGTCGGTGAACGGGGGGTGACCTTATCTGGCGGACAGAAACAGCGGGTGACCCTGGCCCGGACCCTGGTGCGCCCCAAGCCGGTGGTGCTTTTGGATGATCCGGTCAGTCATCTGGATACCCGCACCGCAGAGCGGGTGATCCGGGGCATCAGCCGGATGAACCGGGATGCAGTCATGGTCATGGTCTCCCACAGGCTTTCGGCCCTTGCCGACTGTGACCGGATTTATGTGATGGACAACGGCAGAATTGTGGACCAGGGCACCCATGCGCAACTTAAGGCATCCAATGCCTTTTACCGGACCTCCTTTAAGGTTCAGCAGTCTGAAAGCAAGCCCTTGGAAGGCCCGTCATGAAACAGCCCCCCGCTTTTTCCAACGAAGAAAAAAAGGTCAGTCTGGCGGACCCGGCCCTGTTTAAAGCATTGATCCCATATGTCCGGCCCTATGCCTGGATGCTTGCGTTGACGACGTTTCTGGTTTTTTGGGTCACCGGGATTGAATTGTTTCAGCCCTGGCTTATCCAGCAGGCCATTGACGGGTTCATTCTTGTTTCCGGCGAACCGGGTTTAAATATCATGGGGCTTGACATTGAGCGTTTTTCTGTTTTCGGTATCTTGTTTGGCGTGGTGATTTTGGCGGGTTTTGTTCTGGATTTCAGCCAGGCCATGTTTATGGAGTATACGGGCCAGAAAATCATGCTCAATCTGCGGTGCCGCCTGTTTGATCATATGACGGACCTGCCCGTGGCCTATTTTGATAAAAATGCCTCGGGAAGACTTGTGGCCCGGGTGGCGGGGGATATTGAGAATATGAACGAAATGTTTACAAGCGTTCTTGTTTTTATTTTCAGGGATCTTCTGCTCATGGCCGGGGTATTTGTCATCCTGTTTTTTACCAATCACCGGCTTACCTTTTATTTAAGCCTTATTATTCCCGTGGTTTTTGTGGGCGTGATTTATTTTTCGGGTATTCTGCGCCGGGTCTTTCGGACACTGAGACAAAAAAATGCCGAGATTAACCACCGTTTTTCAGAAGCCATCACCGGTATCCGGGCCATCCAGACCTGTATGGCCGGCCTGCACTTTATCCATGAGTTCAAACGCCTGAATCTGGCTCACTTCAGGGCCGCCATGGCGCATATCCGGGTGTTTGCCGTGTTCATGCCCATGGTCGGCCTCATGGGTACCCTGGCAGTGGCCGTCATTATCTGGAACGGCTCTTTTATGGTGCAAGCTCAAAGCCTTACCATTGGTGAGCTTGCGGCGTTTTTGACCTATATGAAATTATTTTTCAGGCCCTTGAGAGAGTTGTCCGAAAAATTTAATCTGCTGCAGAACGCTTTGGCCTCAGCCGAAAGGATAATTACAGTATTAAACACACCCAAAGCCCGGCAGGATAATACGTTCAGGGAGGTGGACTCCGGTGGTATCCGGCATCTGGCATTTGAAGACGTGTCATTTTCATACACGTCCGGTGTTCCGGTATTGAAAAATATCAGTTTCAGCCTTGAAAAGGGCAGGGCCATGGGTATTGTGGGGCAGACCGGGGCAGGAAAGAGTACCATCATCAATCTTACGGCCGGGTTTTACAGGCCCACAGGTGGACGCATTCTCATTAACGGTCATGATTATGTGCACATGGATATCGCCGGCATCCGGCATCACACTGCCCTGGTCATGCAGGATTCCATTCTGTTTGCCGGCACCGTACGGGAAAATCTTGTACGACGCCCGGATGGTGACTGCTGCCAGGATGATCAACGCCTTGAAGCGGCCCTGAAAAATGCCAACTGTTCATTCCTGTTTGATAAATTTGCCGGACTTGACACCATGCTCCAGGATGGCGGCCGCCCCCTGTCTTCGGGGGAGAAACAGCTGGTCTGCATTGCCCGGGCCTTTGCCTTTAACCCGGATCTGATTATCTTTGACGAGGCGACCTCTTATATGGATTCCCAGTCCGAGGTGAAAATCCATGATGCCATGAAAAAACTGATGCAAGGGCGCTTGTCCATTATTATTGCCCATCGCCTTTCAACAGTAAAATCGTGTGATAACATCCTCGTATTAAGGGAAGGGCAGATCATTGAGCAGGGTGGCCATGAAGCGCTTTCCCGGGCCGGCGGCGAATATGCGCGGCTCCTTGAAAAGGAGCGGATTGGATGGAATCCAACTCTTTAAACCTGTTTTGAAAATTGCTTGCATTGGCATATAATGCAGTATATAACGCCCAAATAATGGTAAACTGGTTAAAATTAGGGGAATATTATGACTGCATTAAGTGATAATGACATCAAAAGGCTTTGGAATGAGGGGCATTTTGTTGTAGATCCTTTTCCAAGTAAGATAAACCCTGCTTCCATCGACCTGACACTAGGCAATAAACAATACCAATATAATTTTGAAAATTATATACTCGGATCTGAAATTGATTCAGAAAAAGATGTTGTACAAACAGAATTTTTAAGTCTCACGTTAGCACACGGAGACTCAGTATATATTGGAATAGCTGAAAAGCTTACCATACCTTCCGATACTATGGGGTATGTTTTTCCGAGAAGCAGCATTACACGGTTAGGCATTCAGATTATTCCGGTATTTATGAACCCCGGGTATACAGGGTATATGCCGCTTACAATTACTAATCACTCAGGTAAACCCGTAACAATAAAACCAGGTTTCAGGATTGCTCAATTAAGCCTGTTTTCATTAAATACCAAATCTGGGAACATATACGGTCGTAGAGAAGACGCAAAATATCAAAATGAAGAAGTTTCCCACTCGCAGCTTCATAAGGATGAGGAATTTCAAGCCGCTATTGATAGGGCCGTGCAACGTATGGCGCCCAACATTAGTAAATTAATCAATACGTCTAAATGAGCAAGGCTACTCGAAAAGATATAATAAAATCAATCGGCGCCGGTATTGAGTATGATATCCTCAAAGAGGGCCAAATCAAGCCTGAGAATTCACCTCAATTCAAGGCATTGGTAGAAGACAAAGCAACAGCCATGCTGGAAAAGTATGAAGGATCTCTGCGTCCGAGCTTCTGGTATGGTGTGCGGCAGAGTGTTACAGGTAATTTTATATGGCTCATAATACTGGCGCTGTTTGCTTTTATATTGGCAATATTCAGCCTGAATATATGGGATTTGATGATTGATTCCATAGCGATAAAACTCAAAACTATGCCATAATCATAGTTATGCTTCTGTTCCTTTCTTCTTACTCATTCTTACCCATTGAGTATGAATGATGAGAAATTCCTGCTTCATAGAGTGTGCCCGAACAAACTGCTTAGGTCTCATTTCCTCTCCACAGGCTTAAAATCCCGTAGAACCTACGGTATTTACTACTTACTGCTTTTTTGTGATGCACAACACAAAGCTTGGTTTTCGCGGTTGTTTTATGCACATAGCCCAAAAGATTTTACATGCTTCAGGTCTGTAAAGCATAACCCTATATCTTT
>DATFIL010000240.1:0-8678 GCA_035270145.1 Desulfobacter sp.
GGCATCATCATGGCTCATGTGCGCCGTATTCAAGCGCACCACATTCATTCCGGCATGATAAAGCGTTTCAATGAATTCCACGGAACAATTCAGGTTGGATATGGTCGCTACAATTTTTGTTTTACGCATTTTCAAAGCAGCACTCTCTTTCGGCACAATGCCATGATGAATTTTTATCTGAAAGTCCCAATAATTTTTGGCTCTTGTCGCGTTTTGGGGTCTTATTTCTATGATTATTCATAATATATTGAAATTATTGATAATAAGCCCAATCTCACAAATTGCAAGCCATTGCCATATTTGGAATAAATTCAAATAGTTGGAGCAAATACACTTTAAAAGACCCTGGAACGCGACATGAGCCAAGATTTATTTGCCAGGAAAGGTATTCTATAATCATAAATAATTCAACAAAGTAGAACTCTAAATTTTAAAGGGGCACTCTTACTGAAAAATCAGCTGTAGAATGCCCCCAAAACAAAGTTAGATCACTTGTTCAATAATCAATCAAGGTCAAAACGATCAGCGTTCATCACCTTTGCCCAGGCTGCGACAAAGTCTTTAACAAATTTTTCTTTATTGTCATCCTGGGCATAAACCTCGACGTATGCGCGAAGGATCGAGTTGGACCCGAAGACCAGATCCGTGCGTGTCGCCGTCCACCTGGCTTGGCCCGTTTTCCGGTCGCAGATTTCATATAGGTTGCTGCCGACCGGCTTCCATGTATAATTCATGTCCGTTAAATTGACGAAAAAGTCGTTGGTCAATGCACCCTCATTCTCGGTGAATACACCGTGCTTGGTACCGCCGTGGTTGGTGCCGATAACACGCATGCCGCCCACCAGGACAGTCATCTCATGGGCGGTTAACCGCATCAATTGTGTGCGGTCTAACAGCATTTCTTCCGGACTAACGATATAGTCCTTTTTGAGCCAGTTACGGTAGCCGTCATGAAGAGGTTCCAGCACTTCAAAGGATTTGGCATCGGTCATTTCCTCGGTTGCATCACCCCGGCCAGGTGAAAAGGGGACGGTAACATCAAATCCCGCCGCCTTTGCGGCCTGCTCGACACCTATATTACCTGCCATAACGATGACATCGGCCACGCTTGCACCGCTGTCGGCTGCAATGCCTTCAAGCACGGACAATACCTTGGTCAGACGTTGGGGTTCATTTCCTTCCCAATCTTTTAGAGGGGCAAGGCGGATGCGCGCGCCATTGGCCCCGCCCCGTTTATCTGAGCCCCTAAAGGTTCTGGCGCTATCCCATGCGGTGCAGACCATGTCACTGATACTAAGACCGCTGGCGGTTATTTTGTCTTTCAGTGCCCCGATATCGTAATCAGTGGGTCCGGCAGGAACCGGGTCTTGCCAGATCAGATCTTCCTTGGGGGTATCAGGACCCAAATAACACGCCTTGGGCCCCATGTCACGATGGGTCAATTTGAACCATGCCCGGGCAAACACTTCGGAAAAATATTGCTCATCGTTGTAAAACCGCTCGGATATCTTCCGATACTCAGGGTCCATCTTCATGGCCATGTCCGCGTCGGTCATGATGGGATTGTACCGCAGCGAGTCATCTTCGACATCCACGGGCTTGTCCTCTTCCTTAATGTCGACGGGCTCCCACTGCCAAGCCCCGGCCGGGCTTTTTTTCAGTTCCCACTCATAGTTGAGCAACAGGTAGAAATACCCATTGTCCCATTGGGTTGGATTCGTGGTCCATGCACCTTCAATGCCGCTGCTTACCGTGTCTCGGCCAATACCGCGCTTGGTTTTGTTTATCCACCCCATTCCCTGGTCTTCAAGCTCTGCGGCTTCGGGTTCAGGCCCAAGAAGGGCTGCATCTCCGTTGCCGTGGCATTTACCCACGGTGTGACCACCGGCGGTAAGAGCGACGGTTTCCTCGTCATTCATGGCCATGCGCTCAAAGGTTATGCGCACATCGCGTGCGGTCTTGAGCGGGTCCGGGTTGCCGTCCACCCCTTCAGGATTGACGTAGATCAGCCCCATCATCACTGCGGCCAGGGGATTTTCAAGATCACGTTCACCGGAGTAACGGCTGTTGGGGGCGTCACTTGGGGCCAGCCATTCCTTTTCCGATCCCCAGTAAGTGTCCTTTTCCGGATGCCAGATATCTTCCCGCCCAAAGGCGAACCCGAAGGTCTTTAATCCCATGGATTCGTAGGCGATGGTACCGGCGTAGGCAATCAAATCGGCCCAACTTAATTTGTTGCCGTATTTTTTCTTTATGGGCCAAAGCAGGCGGCGCGCCTTATCGAGGTTCACGTTGTCCGGCCACGAGTTGATCGGTGCAAAACGCTGGTTGCCGGTCCCTGCGCCGCCTCGTCCGTCAGCGATGCGATAGGTGCCGGCGGCATGCCAGGACATGCGGATCATCAGACCGCCGTAATGCCCCCAATCTGCAGGCCACCACTCTTGGCTGTCAGTCATCAGGGCATGCAGGTCTTTTTTAAGTGCAGCCACGTCGAGTTTCTTGAGCTCCTCCCGATAGTTGAACTCCGCTCCCATGGGATCGGTTTTGCAATCGTGCTGATGGAGAATGTCAAGATTAAGTGACTTGGGCCACCATTCCATGTTTGATATGCTGCTCGATGTAGCACCGCCATGCATCACAGGGCACTTGCTTGTTTCATTGGACATGTTATCCTCCTATTTTTTTTGTGTTGTGGCTCAATGATCGAGTGTGGATATTGGATACTAACAGATAATCATTATCAATTAATGATAAAAAAATATATTATTTTTTTCGACAAACAATTACTGCAGATGCCAAAAAAAGTCCAAAATGACATGGGGATAGGGCTTATTTCCATCGTATCGGTTGCGCCCATCCGGGAAACCAAGTTCAAGAATTTCACTTAACGATTTAATCAATACTATATTTCTGTACACTGTTGCAAGGCTCATCTGTACCATTTCAGAGCTTTTTGAGATTGAACTCATTCCTTGCTTTCTTCATCAACTAGCGCATCAGGCAACTTATTATGCGAATCCTGCTTCGATAAGGGTTTTTGAACTAAATTAGACCCCTTATCGAACATTTTTCCTGCCATAATGGACATGGTTCTACCTGCCTTTCGTCCTACATCTGCAATGCGACCGGCACCCTGTTTGCCTCCTTCGACAAAGGCATCTGTTGTGTTAGACGAAACTTGCGCCACACTGCGAGAACTTTCTGATAGCCATTCTGAAATCTTCCGTTCATCCACACCACTGAGAGCACGCAGATTATCCTTAAACGCTTTCATTGCCTCCGGTCCCCTTGTGAAATAGGCATTTGCTCGTTTTCCGATGATATATGTGGACAATACATTGGTGCTTGCCGAAGTCGCCATACCGATGACCGGAATAGCTTTTGAAAGCCATTTTCGTGCCGCAATGTCACCTACCTTATGTGATAAACCTTTTACCGCCTTACCACTGATAGTGTTGATGCCGGTACTCAAACCCGTCACCGTAAGTAGGACCTCACTGCGCTCTTTCTCCGATAATCTTTTCCCATAGGCTTCAGCGATTTCTAACACAAGCTCGGAATGCATTTTCAGTGTGCTGCTGATATCAGCTACAAGTCCGACGGTCAGAGCCAAAGCCGTCCCCAGTCCCGGGATGACGCTGGAGGCTGATGTTGTAACCCCAATGGCGGCTGTTTTCTGGCATTTGGCCTTTATAAGCTTTTCAACCACTTCAGCATCAGAAAGGCCCGGATATTTTTTTTTCATATCCCGGGCTTGTTTAATTGCTTTATCTGGATTCACGCCACTGAATCGTTTAACCGAATAATTGAGCAATTTAAGAGCAGTCTTTTGCGCAAGTCTCTTTTTTGGAATGCTAGTGTCTTGATCGACAGCATGTGAATCGACCACATTCTGTTCAAGTTTTTCGACAATGGCAAGCGCTTCCTTTTTGTTCTGTTTGATCATTGAATCACCTCATTACCGAACGCCACAATAGCTAAATACATGGCACTTATTGAAATCAAAGTTATTCCACACTTTTTCTTAAATTTTTGCTGCATGATCTAACAGTTTATTTTCCTGGGAATCGATGCGCCCTGCGGCACAGGGCCATAATAAAATTTTCAAGTCCTGTAGCAGCGTCAACCCCGGATGATTTAAGACGATAATCAAGGTCGGCAAGCGCAGACAGTGCGTGTGTCAGTTCTTCCAGGGCAAAATTTTCAGATTTTAAAAAATTCTGGAATATAGGATAGGCATTTCTGGGATTGGGGGCAAGCAAAAGATCATTGGCCGGCAGTTTGGCAGATTTTTTCTTATTCTTATCATCCCCACCCATGAAAAGGCTTATGTTTTCTTCATCCGTTTTCAAGGTGTTAGCATCCCAGTCAATAATTGCAGGTAAAAGCATTTGCTTAAACGCATTGAACTGCATATGCTTTAAAGGTGGCCCCCCTGCCCTGTCTATATTCAGACCCGTTGTAAAACACTTGATCGCTAAAAGTTTTCTGGTCTGATTTTCAAGGGTTTTTAAAATTTGTAACGGATGAAACCCGTCGGACAACAAGCCCGATAAAAAGGTAAGTGCTTTAGAGGCATCCCGGTCCATCACCGCATTGCTCAGGGTAAATATGGGGTTCTTTTTATCTTTATGCACCACAGCCCCAATATCGGCCACAGATATTTGGTTTCTGCCCCCGGTATATGCCAGAAGTTTTTCAATTGCATTTGAAAATAACTCCGGGTTAAATCCTGTCTGGTCCACAAGCGCTGCAAACGCATCCGGGGCCATCTGCTTTCCTGTTTCCGACAGCATCTGCCGGCTGATATCCCGCAGCACAGCCTGCTGTTCTTCGATGTCGGCTTTCCTGGCGCCTGTGGCAACACTGCAGTCCACCACCAGCCCCTGTTCAAGGATAAGCTTGTATATCTTTTTTCTGCGGTCCGGCGTACCCGTGGTAAAAACAAGCACATGATTGTCAGGAAGGCCGTCTTCAACAAGGCGGATCAAAATCTGAAGATCCTTTTCACTGTAGCTGATCTCACCGGCGGACGCTTTTATTAAAAAAAGCGGTGCATCCTTTACCGCAATGACTTTTCTGGTGCCCAGAAAAGAAAACGTACCGGCCTGTTCGGCGATCTCACCCACCGGTGTGGTTTTCCCGTCCAGGACATCAAGGCCGAACTGTTTTGACTCTCCTTTAAGCAGTACCGGAACAAGGGTATCCAAAGCCTTGCGCACCAGAAAGGATTCCCCGCAAATCAGTACGGCTTTGAGGTTATCGTCCTTTGACAGCGCATCAAGCGTGCCGGCAAGGGCCTTGTATGTGACCAGGTTTTTAGCGGCTGTCATGCCGGGATCTCAGTTTGATGATCATGAATACCAAGGCTGTACAGGAGACCAGCAACCCGATGCCCTGGGACAGTGACAAAAAATCAAAAAAGAAGTTCCCCCTGAAATCGCCCCTGAAAAACTCAATAATGGACCGGAACACGGAATAGAGCATGACGTAGCTTAAAAAAACCATGCCGTTGAAGCGTTTGCGCCGCTGTATGGCCAGAAGAATCAAAAAAAGAACGAAGTTGGAAGCAATCATATACAGCTGGGTGGGGTGTAAAGGGATATTAAGGGGAGCTAAGCTGTCCGGGTTGGTAAACGTTATGGCAATGGGCAGCGAACAGGATTTGCCGTAACAGCATCCGGCGAAAAGGCAGCCAAAGCGGCCCACGGCGTGTCCTAACGCAAGGCCGGGAGATATAACATCAGCGGTTTTCCAGATATCCATTTTTTTGATACGTAAAAATATAATGGCCCCAAGGGTGCCGCCAATAAAGCCCCCGAAAAAAACCAGGCCACCGTTCCAGATTTTAAAGATATCAAAAAGGTTGTCCCTGTAAGCGTCTATATTAATCAGCACATAAAGGATACGGGCGCCGGCAAGGGCGCTGATCAAAACGGTGAAAAAAAGATCTGATACGATCTGATTCGGAACACCATAAAATTTTGCATTTCGTTTTGTAAACCAGATGGCAATGATAAAGCCTAAGGCCACGAAAAAACCATAAGTATAAAGCTTCAGACCACCGGCCTGAAGAAGAATTGGATGCATGGGTACCTCTTATATTTCAGGCAGTTTGTTGAAAATTACGTGGTAAATTAATATACCCATTCCAATGGTAATCGCTGAATCTGCAATATTAAAGGCCGGCCAGTGAAGGGAACCGATATAAAAATCCAGGAAATCAACCACTTTTCCAAACCGGAACCGGTCAATCTGATTTCCTAAAGCCCCACCGAAGATCAGGGCCAGGCCATAGGATAAAAAAATGTGGGAGTCGGCTGTTTTCCGGTAAAGCCAAAGTACGAACAGGGCAACCCCGGAGGATAAGAATAAAAAAATAAATTTTCTGATCCCGGGGGACTGTTCGGCAAAAAAACCGAATGCCCCTCCGGGATTAAGTATATGGGTGATGTTAAAAAAATGATCAATCACCGGAATATGGGCGTACAGCGGCAAATGTCTTACAATAAGCCATTTGGTGATTTGATCCAGCAAAAGAACGCAGATACTCACCAGGGCAAGCCGCCGCATGGGTATTAAAAAACCGGCCATCAGCCCAGAATGGTTTTAAGGGCCTGGGTGCACCGGGGACAGGTCGTGGGATGATCCGGATCAGTTCCCAGATTCTCATCAAACCGCCAGCACCGGTCGCATTTTTCACCAGACGCTTTTGACACTTTTATGGCAAGGCCTTCAATTTCTTTACCCTGGAAAATATCGCCACCGTCCAGGGTATCCACCACCCGGGCTTCGGACACGATAAAAATATCATTGAGATCAACATCCAGGGATGCCACCTGGGCTGCAAGGTCACCCTGGGGCACTTTGATTTCAAGGGCGGCATCCAGGGGATGGCCGATGAGTTTGACTGTTCTTGCCTCTTCCAGGGCTTTGGTAATTTCTGCCCGCAATGCCCGGATATTTTCCCACTTGGCCGCAAGTTCCCTGTCCTCAAGGGCATTATCAATGCTGACCATATCTTCCATGTGAACACTCTCTTTTCGGCTGTCACCCAGGGGCATGTGGGTATAAATCTCTTCAGCCGTAAAGGGCAGGATCGGTGCCATGATTTTTACCAGGGCATCCAGTATCATAAACATGACGGTCTGGGCATCTTTACGCGTATCTGAGTTTTCAGGGCTTGTGTAAACACGATCCTTGATAATATCCAGATAAAAGGAGGAGAGATCCACCACGCAGAAGTTATGAAGGGTATGATAAATCACATGAAATTCATAGGCATCATAGGCTGCCCGGCACCGTTTTACCACATAATGCAGGCGGTGGAGAATGAACCGGTCCAGCTCAGCCATATTTTCAATCGGCCTGGCCTGGGAGGGGTCAAACCCGGAGAAGTTACCTAAAAGAAACCGGCAGGTATTTCTGATTCTTCTGTAGGCATCCGAAAGCTGCTTAATGATATTATTGGAAATGCTCACATCCCCGCGGTAATCCGCTGACGCCGCCCAAAGCCGTAACACGTCGGCACCATACTGTTTGATCACCTTGTCCGGCGCCACAACATTGCCCACGGATTTGGACATTTTATGGCCTTTTTCATCCACCACAAACCCGTGGGTGAGCACGGCCTTGTACGGGGCATGGCCGGTTCTGCCCACAGCGGTCAAAAGTGAAGAATGGAACCAGCCGCGATGCTGGTCAGAACCTTCAAGGTACATATCCGCCGGACGTTCCAGCCCCTCTCTTTCCTCCAACACGGCGGCATGGCTGACACCTGAGTCAAACCACACATCAAGAATATTTTGATCTTTGGTAAACGTTGTTGAACCGCAGTCATCGCAAACCGCACCTTCAGGCATCAGGTATTCGGCATCTTTTTCAAACCAGATGTCCGAAGAATATTGTGTGAAAAGTTCATGGATACGGTCCACGGACGCCCGGGTCACATATACCTTTTTGCACTTGGTGCAATGAAATACAGGAATGGGAACGCCCCAGGAACGCTGGCGGGACAGACACCAGTCCGGCCGGTGTTCAATCATGGAATAGATACGTTCCCTGCCCCAGGACGGAATCCAATGGACATTGTTGATTTCATCAAGGGCTTTTTGCCGCAGCTTCAATTTGTCCATGGAGATAAACCACTGGGGTGTGGCCCGGTAAATCACCGGCTTTTTACAGCGCCAGCAGTGGGGATAGGAATGGGACATGTTTTCCTGCTTGAGCAGCGCCCCTTTTTCTTCCAGGGTTTTATTGATTTCGGCATTGGCCTTAAAAATAAACTGGCCCTCAAACAGCTCAACCCCTTGGGAAAAGGTACCATTGTCTTCCACAGGCGAATAGCATTCCAGACCATAGCGTTTGCCTGCAATATGGTCGTCGGCACCGTGACCCGGGGCCGTATGAACACAGCCGGTTCCGGCCTCAAGGGTGACGTGATCCCCCAGGATGATTAGCGACTCCCTGTCATAAAAGGGATGCCGGCAGTTGCGATTTTCAAGGTCTTTTGCAGACAGTTCGGCAACGATGGCATAATCTTCTATCCCAAACTCGCCCATTACATTTTCCACAAGTTCCTTGGCCATGATCAGGATACCCTGGTTCTGTGTTTTAACCGCCGCATAAATAAAATCAGGATGCAGACAGACACCCAGGTTGGCCGGCAAAGTCCAGGG
>DATFIL010000241.1:0-7326 GCA_035270145.1 Desulfobacter sp.
GGTGCGGGAATACCTTCTGGAAAAATGGGACAGAACGTGTGCCTACTGCGGAAAAACAGATATCCCATTGGAGATTGAACATATCGTGCCGAAATCGAAAGGCGGTTCCAACAGAGTCAGCAATCTGGCACTGGCCTGTACGGCGTGCAACAGGAAGAAGGGGAACAAACCGCTCGAACAGTTCCTTTCAAGGAAACCGGGACTGTTAAAACGAATTCAAAAGCAATCCGGCGTGCCGCTCAAGGATGCGGGCGCCGTCAACGCTACCCGATGGGACTTGTTCCGTACCTTGAAAAAAACCGGACTGTCGGTTGAAACAGGCTCCGGCGGTCTGACAAAATTCAACCGGACGACCAGGGAACTTCACAAAACGCATTGGCTTGATGCCGCCTGTGTCGGGAAAAGTACACCTGAAAAGATTTTTCAGATCGACAAGGCCGTGTTGATTATAAAGGCCGACGGTCATGGCTCAAGACAGATGTGCAGGGTAAACAGGTTCGGCTTCCCCCGGACAACAGCAAAGTCAACTGAGAAAGAAGTCAAAGGTTTTCAGACGGGCGATATAGCCAAGGCGGTTGTCACTTCCGGCAAAAAAGTCGGAACGTACATCGGGCGTGTCGCTGTCAGAAAAAGCGGATCGTTTAACATTAAAACAGTAGACAAAACAGTACAGGGCATTAGCTGGAAATACTGCAGGCGGCTTCACGCATCTGACGGTTATTCCTATAATACGACGTGCTAAGGTCCGGTGCCTGGGCTACTATCTTAATTATAAGGAGGACGGCAATTCCTCCCCTGAGCTAAAGACTCAGGGGTTTCCTTGCCGCATTTTATGAAAGGAAAATTCATCATGGCCATTCCCGGCCTTCCGGATCCCAATTTTGCACAGACCGTTACCTGTCTTTGTGAACACAATGAATCCGGCGCCCTTGGCTTTATTATCAATAAAGTTCACCCCTTACTTACCGGCCGGGAGCTTTTTGAAGATTTAGGGATTACCTGCAATGAGGGTATCGATAAAATAGATATTTTCCTTGGTGGTCCTGTCCAGCCTTCGGGCGTATTTGTACTTCACTGCGGTCCGTTTCGGTGGAGTGAAACCCTTAAAATTTCAAATTGGCTGGCTTTGAGCAATTCCCGGGATATCCTGGAAGCCATTGCCTTGGGGCAGGGGCCTGATACCTTTATGATCCTTCTGGGCTGTGCCGGGTGGGGTCCCATGCAGTTAGACAATGAACTTGCCGATTCAGCTTGGCTCACCTGTGATATGTCCAGGGAAATTTTGTTTGATACCAAACCGGATCTTAAATATGAAAAAGCCATGATGCTGATCTGATTTGCCGGCCAATGACTTCAAAACCCCAAGAATGCATAGAAAATTTAGTTTCTGATACCCTTTCGGTGATCGACGGATTGACTACCGTTTCAAATCATTCAGACAAGAGTCTTGTTGAAAGCAGACAACTTTGCAGCAAAATCCCTGCCTATATCAATGAAGGGATTTTGCGTGTGGCCGTGGTTGGGGTGATCAAATCCGGTAAAAGCACTTTTATCAACGCGATGTCGGGCAGAGAATTGGTCCAGCGCGGGGCAGGGGTGGTCACATCCATTACCACCCGTATCAGGAAGGGCAAAAAAAACAAGGCCATTATTCATCTTAAATCATGGGATGACATCAATCGTGAAATCGAAAGTTGCCTGGAAATGTTTCCAGGCAAGGACGACTCCTTGCCTTTTGATATCAGACGTACCCAGGACCGGCAGCAACTTCGCCGTATTTTTGATACCATTGTATCTGCTTTTCCAATTACATCCCAAGGACTTCGCCCTGAGGCACTGGTTATCCGCAATGCCCTTGACGGATATAGACATTGTCTGGACGTCATTGGCTCTGACGAACAGACCATCAGCTTTGACGCCAAATCCTTTAACCGTCACACACAATTTACAGCGGACCCGGCCAAGGCTTTTTATGTTAAAGACGTATGCCTGGAAGTGTATGGAAAAACCATTAATTCAAACGTTGAAATTGCCGATTGCCAGGGTGCGGATTCTACTGATCCAGCCGTCCTTGAAAAAATATTTTCCTATCTTGAGGCTGCCAACCTGATTGTTTACTGCATCTCCTCACGAACGGGGCTGCGTCAGTCTGATATGGTCTTTTTAAAACGAATAAAACGCCTCGGGCTCATGGAAAACATTCTTTTTATTTTTAACTGTGATTTAAGTGAACATGATAACTTAAAGAACCTGAAAGCGACACGGGATAAAACGATTGCCGAACTAAAACTTTTAGTGCCGGATGTCAGCATTTTTTCTTTTTCAGCGTTGTATACGCTGTTTGAAGGTCTTGGCAAAAGACTTTCATCCAAAAACAAGAAGCGCCTGGAACTTTGGCAGGAGGATAAGGAAATGACCGCTTTTTGCGCCAAGGAGTATACCCGGTTTCTTGACGGATTTAATCTGCTGTTTAAAGCGTCCCGGTTCAATTTATTCTACGCCAATCACATCGAACGACTTAAAATCGTAATCCATATTCTTGAGCAAAAAATACAACTCCTCTTTGATGTCTTTTCTGCCGGGCTTTTAGATCAGGAAAAAGCCAGAAAACGTCTTGCCGATCTTGAAGGCAATGCCAGGCGTTTAAAGGTTATCGTTGATAATTCGGTTATGGGTGCAGTGTCGGCGCTTCGCAGGGAGATCGAATCCAATTTAAAGAACGCATTCCTCAAAGACAGCGAAAATATCACTAAACTTGTGACGGAATTTATCCATAAGGCCGAAATTGATTCACACACCTACAGGGTAGGGGTTGATGCAACCGGTTTTAAGCAAATTCTGTATATGATGTTCCAGGACTTTAAACGTGAGCTTGACCTTTTTATTCTTGAACAGGTAACCCCGGAACTTAAACAACTGGTGCGTATTCAGGAGGAACGCATAGAGTCGTATTTTAAATCTCTTTTGGATTCCTACCGCATTGATTATGTCACTATGGGCGCCTCAAAAGACGGTGAGGACGACCGTTTTTCCCTTGAAATTATCAAAGAAGAGGAAGAATATTCCAGGGCGGCTGACCTTGAGAACATAAAAAAGATTTTAGGGCTGCATTTGCCGGACCAGATTTTTTCGCCTGAATATACCAGGGCGATGCAGGCCAATGCCGTGACCGATTTCAGTCTTCATTCTTTGGTTTTGTTTGTCTCTGCCATGATGGACAAGCATGTACGATTTTCCTTTACGCCCGGGCTTGACAGGGCTGCCGGCAAAATCAAGAAAAAAACGCTGGCCATGATGCAGCGGCAGATAAAAGCCTATCACAGCAGTTTAAAACAGGATTATTTTTTCCCTTTAATAGACGCGGTAACACGGGATTTTAAAGACAAAATTCTTCAACGGTTTACCATGTATGAAACGTTGAACAAAGATATGGATGAACTTTTCTGCCTGAAACAGGAGGAAAAAAACCAGCACCTTGTCAGGATAAAAAAAGCGAAAAATGATATTCTCCGGATACGCGCGCTTCTTGATGAATTCAGCATGGATTTTGAAACGGACACAATGAGTATTGAGTATTGAGTATTGAGTATTGAGTTGTGAGAAAAAGAGAAAACAGCTTGTTTTTAATCTCACTACTCACTACTCAATACTCACAACTTTCATATAAAAGACACATATGTAGTGAAGGATGCCATGGGCCTTTTAAATAAAATTGTGTCAGGTGGACAGACAGGGGCGGACCGTGCTGCTTTGGATTTTGCCATAAAATTTAATATTCCCCATGGCGGATGGATTACCAAAGGCCGGAGAACGGAATCCGGGCCATTGCCCGCGGTTTACAAGTTAAAGGAGATGGATACCAGGGATTATCCTGCCCGGACCCGGCAAAATATACTTGATTCCGACGGTACGGTTATTATTGCCAGGGGACCTTTGACAGGCGGTTCATCCCTGACCCATGCGTTTGCACGGAAAACAGGCAAATGGGTTTGCAGAATAAATCTGCTGGAACAGGACATTTTTGAGGCGGCATTGATTCTTCACGCCTTTATTTTGGACCAAGATATTCGTAGTCTTAATGTGGCAGGTCCAAGGGCCAGTCACGATCCTGATATCTATTTCGATGTTAAAACCATTTTGACAGCGGTATTGTATCTGGATTTTCTTGAGACTGAAGACGATTCATGGCAGGCAGAGCAGATGATTGATCAAAGATTTAATTTTCCAAGATCATTCATCAATAAAAAACAGGCTATTCAGGCACTAGAGCAGAGCTTGACATTTAGGGGAAAGATCCTGATTGCCAGGAGCCAAGCGCATCACATGTCCGGCATTTACTTTACACTTCTTGAATATGTGCAGGTCTCCCTAAACCTGGATGAAATAAACTCAGGCTTGTTCAAGTCTCTTTCCAAAGGAAGAGATCTTAAAGAATACACGCCTGAAGATGCGGTGATGGAACTTTTAAAAGAACTTAAAACCAGATTGTCTAAAAGATTTCAACTCAGGGTGGTGCCGTCATGATCCCATTAAGAGACGAACAGGAAACAACCGCCTGTTCAGTGGCAACCTGTAGCATTATCTTCATTACCAGTTTGGTTTTTGTCTGGCAGATGATTTCAGGAATAGATCAGCAGGCAGTTGCCTACACATTCGGATTTGTCCCTGCAAAATATACCATGACGCAGATGGCGGCTTATTTTTCCCTGCTAAACAAAGTGTCATCACCTTTTACCTATATGTTTCTGCACGGCGGCTTCTTGCATTTTATCGGAAATATGTGGTTTCTGTATATTTTCGGTGACAATATTGAACAGGAGTTAGGGCCGTTTCGGTTCATCGCTTTTTATCTGATTTGTGGGCTGATTGCCGCATTTTTTCATTTTTTGCTCAACCATTCATCTGCTGTGCCGACCGTTGGGGCAAGCGGCGCCGTTGCAGGGGTTATGGGTGCTTATTTTCTTCTTCATCCGGGAAATAAAATTCTTACATTGATCCCTATTTTCATTTTTCCTTTGTTTGTCAATATCCCTGCGTTTGTTTTTCTCGGGCTCTGGTTTTTTATTCAATTTATTAACGCCACAGGGCAGGGTGCCGGTGCCGGTATCGCCTGGTGGGCCCATATTGGCGGTTTTCTTTCGGGTATGATCCTTATTGGCGTAAACACTAAACTGCCCAAGGCAGGCGTCAGCGAAAGAATTGATGGATACATCCAAAAAAAACGCAGCCCAAGACTTCATGTTATCACTCCTGAAGCAGGCTCGTCAGACGGATCTGATCTTTACGGTACCATTGCATTGACCTCCCTTGAAGCACTCACAGGGACTAAAAAACTTGTCACTATTCCCTGGGGCTTTAAAAAATCCGTTTACCGGGTGGTGGTCCCTGCAGGCGTCCGGCGCGGATCTCTGCTTCGGCTTAAGGGGATGGGAAAATCCATACCCGGTATGCCCCCAGGTGACCTTTTGCTGCGTGTAGACATTAAAAATGCCATTTAAAATTATTTTAAAAATTTTATTGCCGGCTCTCCTGTTATTTGTATTATGTATTCAGTGTATTATTATTTTTCTGCCCGCCATTTCAAAGCATATCGTCCAATCAGCCCTTGGCCCTTTGCCGGGGAACCAGCCCCTTGATTTCAAGGTATCCCGTTTGGGGGTCAATGACACGCAGATCAGTGATATTTCCTTTGGTGAAGATTTGCGCCTGGACACCATTCAGTTTACCTACCACATGGATACAAAAAATATCATCAGCGTTGAGAAATTAGTTATGTCCGGGCTTAATGTTACCCTTCATCTGGATGAAAAAAAAAGAATCCGGGTCAGCGGATTTTCATTTCCCCAGGCCAAGAACGTTGATCATCCAGGGCCTGTATTTGATCCTGATATCAATGCCTTTGAATCATATTTTGCATATTTGCCGGCACATATTGTTTTAAAAAACAGCACCATTTTTATTGAAACCGGAAAAGACCGGTTTTACATCCCGGTGCAGGCAGATGTCCAACTGGACCGTAAAACGCTTCTGGCGGATATGAAACTGTCCATTTTTCCCATGAATCAAAAGATTACGGTTGGGGCCACGGCTAATTTAGCACAAGGTTCCGTGCAAATGAAAATTTCAGCGGACCGCCTTTATCCTGAAATGCTTCTGGCCATGATGCCAGGTGAAAGCCAAGCCTTAAGCAAGCTTTGTGGACCTGTGAATTTCTCAATTGAAACAAAAGATTTTTCAACGTTTTATTTTGAACTTAATGATCTGGGGCTTGAACCTGATCCTCATTTGAAGATCAAATTTCCTAAAATTTCAGGTGTTCTGTCTTCTGATAAAACAGCAATGACACTTAAGGCAGACGGACCCGTGCAAATCAAGAGTCCTGGGGTTGATTTGGGCCTGTTTAAATTTGAAATTTTATCCCAAATCGCATCGGGCACGGTTGATCAATTCGCTTTGACGCTTCAAAATGAAATCACCAAGACATGGAACATGACACCTGAACGTATGGCATTGTCTTTGTCCCCGGTCGATTTTTCCGATCAAATTCAACTTGTTGATCCCCAGTTCAGCCTGTCAGTTTCTGGAAACCTTGAACACCAGACCGGAAAATTGGCTATTGCCGGGACAGCCCTTAAATCCTTTAAAAATAACCAAGCTGAACATACGAATGTTCTGGATATTTCAGGGTTACAGGTAACAACTCAATTTAACGGCAATTTCGGGCGCCCTGAATCGTTAAAGCATATAAAGTTTAATGCCCTGATTGACAAATTTGCCGTTCAAAAAAACATGAAAGATAAAGGGATTCAGGCCAAAGGAATTTATTTTGAACTGCCCGTGACCTATCCCTTTAAAGATATAAAAGCGTTTGGCCGGGCAGGGATAAAAAAAGTTATCCTGCATGATAAAATTGCGCCTGCTGTTTCTGCCAAAGTCGTCCAGACATCAGATTTTGCCATGGATATTACAGGAAAGGTGAATCATACCGGATTCCCGGGTCTGGTCGTTGATTTTTCCGCCCGGGCGGGCCTTGATTCGAACATGAACCCTTTTGTAAAAGGACAAACGACTACAGATCCGTTTTCCATCACCCAAAATATCCTGAACCCTCTTGTTCCCGGCATGTCCGGGCTTGAGGATTTTAAATTTGACATTTCCGCCCGGGCGGATTTTTCTTACACAAACCAGAGAATAAATTCATCTGCCGATATCCAGGTATCCAACGGTATACTAAACGCTGCTGAATCGGGTTTTTCGGCCTCCGGAATATCTGCCGACATGCATTTCAATGACCTGATGGTCCCTGAAAGCCTTCCGGGTCAGTAT
>DATFIL010000242.1:0-4816 GCA_035270145.1 Desulfobacter sp.
GCAGTGGATCGCCCCGGGGATATGGGCCTGATCAAGGCGGCTTTGGTCTCTTCGGTGTACCAGGCTGATGAGGCCTTTTTAAGGCGTATGAATACCGACGACACCCTTGCAGGGACCTGGCAGGACCGGTTTGCAGACTACAGGCGGATATGGGAGGAACGAGGCTTTGTTCCCATGATCACGGCCCTTTTGTACCCGGCGGATGCCCAGCCGTGCCCTTGTGTCCATATGGATGAACGGGGTCTCACCAATCTGTTGCATTTGAAAGAGCTTTTGGCCCAGGCTGCCATGACCCTGGGGAAAGAGACGCCGTCTAAGATTGCTTTGTTGATTGAATGGTTTCGAAAACAGCTGTTTGAGCAGACCCGGCAGGCAACCGCTGATGAACTGCGCCTGGAAAGTGATGCCCGGGCCGTGGCCATTGTCACCATCCACAAAAGCAAGGGGCTTGAATACCCCATTGTGTTTCTGCCTTTTTTGTGGCAATCCCGCACTGTTAAGGATACCAATGCCCCTGTTTTATTCCATGACCCGGAAGACGATCATGCCCTGGTGATGGATCTGGGCTCGGAAGACAGGGATCGGGCCATAAAGCTGAACCGGAATGAAGCGGCTGCTGAAGATATGCGTCTGCTCTACGTGGCCCTGACCCGGGCGTCGTCAGGCGTAAGGATATACTGGGGTGATTTTGTGGGCATTGAAGGCTCGGCGCTGGGACGCCTTTTGCACCCCGGCGGTTCAGGCAAAGACCAATCCCTGTTTGCTGACCTTGAACAATTGTGTGCAACGTCTGACAAAAGCATTGAATCCATTATGCTGAAATCGGATACTCTGCCCGATGGCATCTTTGATGCGCAAACGGTTCAGGATAATGAATTTAACCCCAAAACCATGACCCGGAAGGTTGCCCCTGCATGGCGGATATCAAGTTATTCCGCCCTTGCTGCAGGGCACACCTATGATCCCGTGCAGGACGGGCAAAAGGAGAGGCAGGAGCCAAATCCCGATCTTTTTTTGATGGATGCTGCCCCTGACATGGATATTGTGCCCCTGTCCACCTTTCCCAAGGGCCCGGGGGCAGGTGATTTTTTCCACAAGGTGTTTGAAGACATTGATTTTTGTGATCCTGCCACCATTGAACCCTCTGTTATCAGCAATCTTGACCGGTTTGGATTTGCCATGCCAAAAGCTGTTCCGGATATCTGCGATGCTGTCAAGGGTGTTTTATCCGCCCCCCTTAATACGGGGCAGGGCCGGTGTTTTTCCCTGGATCAGATTACGTTGCCCCACCGCCTGGTGGAGATGGAGTTTAATATGACCCTGGACCGGTTTAACCTGTCAGCCCTTGGCAAGCTGTTTGAAACGGTTGAAAAAGATGAAAAAATTGCCGGTTACGGCGCCAGGATCTCATCCATGCAGGTATCCGTTTTTAAAGGGTTTTTAAAAGGATTTATAGATCTTGTGGTCTGCCATGAAGACCAATGGTATATTCTGGATTACAAGTCCAATTACCTGGGGCCTTGCTTCAGTGATTATAATCCTGCAGCGCTGACGGCGGCCATGATCAGCCATGATTACATCCTGCAATATTATCTTTACCTTGCGGCCCTGGACAGGTATTTAAGGTTACGTTTGAAAGATTATCATTATGCGGATCATTTTGGCGGCGTCTTTTACCTGTTTATCCGGGGGATGGCCGGGGACAAAAACACCGGGATCTATTTTCACAGGCCCGGCAATGAAGTTATAAAACAATTGAGAACAATTTTATCTTGAAATATCAGGAGGAACCATGACTTTTTTGTTGAATCTGCTCTGGTTTGTACTTGGCGGGGGATGGGCTGCAAGTCTTTTATGGATACTTACGGGCTGTATTCTGATGCTCACCGTGGTGGGCATTCCTTTTGGCTGGGCTGCGTTCAGAATTGCAGGCTTTGCCGCCTTTCCCTATGGCAAGACACTTGTGGATGCCAGGGCCGTGGGCGAAGAGGTGATCACCGGTACGACCCTGGCGAATATTTTGTGGATCATCTTTGCGGGTATATGGCTGGCCATCTCGCACATCTTAGCCGGAATCTCCCTTTGTCTGACCATTATCGGCATTCCCTTTGGATTCGCCCATTTTCGGCTGGCCGCTGTATGCTTTGCCCCCTTGGGGACACGTACGGTTTTGATTTGATATATAATGTCGAATGTTATCCCGTTAGATAAGGAATGATTCCGACATAACTTAACCTGGGAGCCCGCGCTTCCGGATATAGCTAAATGGACAAGTTGTTTAAAACTCATTCCTAAGCTAATTTTTTTTCAAATAAAATTCCGACTTAATCGAACGTAATACCGAAAAAGTCTTGACTATTTCGGACTTCGTGCCAAAATAAACGTTATGGATCGTTACCTGACAAAATATATTCAAGAAGACTTAGCAACAAAAATAGTTCTTCTAACAGGCCCAAGACAGGCCGGAAAAACGACTTTGTCTAAAATGTTGAAAAGTGACTATGACTATTTCAACTTTGACAATCTTGAAGACCGGTTGAGCTTGCAGGAAAAATCTTGGGATCGATCAAAAGATCTTGTTATTTTTGATGAACTGCATAAGTTAAAAAACTGGAAATCATGGTTAAAAGGAGTTTATGACACTGAAGGAATTCCACCCTTCCTCCTTGTTACGGGAAGCGCCAAACTGGATACCTATCGAAAAGTTGGCGACTCCCTGGCAGGAAGATTCTTCCAATTTAGAATGCATCCTTTGGATTTAAAAGAAATTAAGACATTTATAAATCCTAAGAATCTTGAAACAGAGCTGGATAAGCTATTGGAAATCGGTGGATTTCCCGAACCATTTCTTAACGGGACGAATCGATTCTATAATCGTTGGAAGAAATCGCATCTTGATATAATTTTAAAACAAGATCTTATTGATCTTGAGAATGTTCAGCAAATCGTTCAGATTGAAACACTTATTCAGCTATTAAAAAATAGGGTAGGAAGCCCGGTCTCTTATAGTTCTCTTGCACGGGATCTTCAATGTTCGGATAAAACGGTTAAAAGGTGGCTTACGATACTTGAAAATATGTATGTAATTTTTAAAGTGCCGCCTTTTCATAAAAATATTGCCCGGGCAATTCAAAAAGCCCCTAAATTCTATTTTTATGATACCGGTCAGGTTATAGGAGATTCAGGCATAAAATTAGAGAATACTATTGCCTGTGCCATTCAAAAAGAAATTCATTTTCGAGAAGATTGTTTTGGGGAAGAAAAAAAAATTTACTATTTAAAAAACAAAGATGGAAAAGAGATAGATTTTTGCACTACAACGAATGACAGTCCCTCGCTTATGGTGGAAGTGAAATGGAAAGATGGAGCCTTAAGCTCTAATTTTGAAATTTTTAAAAAATTTTTCCCACAGATAAAAATGATTCAGGTTACAAAAGAATTGAGAAAGGAAAAAACTTTTCCAAATGGTGCCGAAATAAGAACTGCTCACAAATGGCTCGCTGATTTATGCCTACCTTAATTTAGCTTTAAATCTAACAAACGAAATCTACCGGGCGAGCCGGTGATTTTGGTGGTTAAATTTTAAAATGAGATAATCATGTTTATGGAAACAAGAAGATGGGGTCAGGCCCGCGGCTTCCCCGATGTTTTTGTCAGGGAATATGGAGGATATTGGATTGTCGAACAAAAAAAAAGCCAAAATGACACGTGCACACCTAAGAAAAAAGAAGCCTCAAAATTTAAAATTAATTGAATATGAAATTACAACCGAACCTATTCACGACAGGCATTATAGGAGATTGCCCGATCACATAAAGGATAAAATCGATGATCTTTATGAGATCGTACAAAAAAAGTCTGATCAAACAGTCATATCTGATTTAGAGGCCTTAATTAAAAGATATCCTAAAGTCCTGGTGCTATATAACTATCTTAGTATGGCATACGCTCGGTCAGGCGATCAGGAAAAATACCAAAAGACCATCAAGAAGAATTATCAGCTCAATCCTGATTATCTATTTGCCCGGTTGAATTATGCAGAACTTTGTGCCCAGCAAGGGAATTATGAAAAAATTGCAGAAATATTTGATCATAAATTTGACCTCAAACTACTATATCCAAAACGCAAAAAATTCCATTTGTCTGAAGTTGCTAATTTCATGGGGTTTATTGGGATATATTTTTTAAAAACAGGGAAAAAAGAATTAGCGGAACAGTATTATAAAATTCTTGCTGAAATTGCTTATGCTTATGATTATCCAATGACACAAGAGTTTCGCAAGCAATTGTATCCTGGTTTTTTTAGACGCATTTTTCGCAAAATGATTGGAAACTATTGATACCAAATTAGGGGACACGATTTAGAAATATTAACAATACAAACGGAGGCAATCTTTTATGCAAGAAACTATCTTTTTTTGGGACGCGTATGCTCAAAAGTTGTTAAAATCGGTTAAGGCAGGTTCAAGTTTCATACTTGTACTTGCCATGATTTTTTGTTCGATTCACAGTGCACTTGCCGCTGAAGGCGGGGGGTCTGCCTATCTGGGCGGCAACGAGGATTTCATGAGCGGGGCCTTGCCCGGCCCGGGGTTTTATCCCATTGTTTACGCGTTTCATTATACTGCAGACGAATTAATGGACGGCAACGGCGACAAAGTACCTGTGGATTTTGATCTTGATGTCACCGGAACGACTTTCCGTTTTATTTATGTCTCTGAGATGACCTTGTTCGGGGCCAGTGTAGGCTGGCACGCCATCATACCTGTTGTTGATTCCCAGGTTGAAATTGCTCAGGCAGGTGTTGATGCATCCA
>DATFIL010000243.1:0-2944 GCA_035270145.1 Desulfobacter sp.
TGTCAAAGGGTTTGGGCACAAAATCGTAAGCCCCCTCATTCATTGCCTCCACGGCGATTTCCGTTGTGGAATATGCGGAGATCATGATCACCACGGTATCCGGATGCTTTTTTTTCACAGCCCGCAATACATCCAGGCCCGTAATATCACCTAAACGGATATCGGTGAGCACCAGATCGTATTTTTTCTGCTTAATGCTGCCCAGGGCCTGTTTGCCGTTTTTGGCAAGATTGACTTTATACCCTTTTTTGGACAGAAGTATCTCCAGGAACTGGCGCATGCTCAGTTCATCGTCTACTACCAGAATGCGATGTGCGTCTGCCATGGGTTCCTCATTTTTCTATATCCGGAAGCGTGGGCGCTCCGCCCGTATGTCCACAAATATTATAACTCAATCCTTAAAATCCCTGGTGTAGACAATCCGGCCGTCAACAATGGTGAAATCAGCCGCACCCCTAAGTCTGCGCCCGGCAAAAGGCGTGTTGCGTCCTTTGCTCACGAATGTATGGGGGTCCACGGTCCAGTCAACATCCATATTAATCAGGGTAAGATTCGCCGGGTTACCCGGCACAATATCGTTGTTGATTCCCACAAGATCTGCCGGGGCCTTGGCCATTTTTTCCACCAGCTGTACCAGGGTCAAATAGCCCTGGGCCACAAGGTCCAGGCTTAGGCCCAGAGAGGTTTCAAGCCCCACAATACCGAATGCGGCCTGGTCGAATTCCACCTGTTTTTCATCCTCGGCATGGGGGGCATGGTCCGTGGCAATGATGTCAATGGTGCCGTCAGCCAATCCCTCCATAATGGCGGCCCGGTCCTTGTCACTGCGCAAGGGCGGATTCATCTTGAAATTGGTGTCATAGGCAGGGATATCCGCATCCGTGAGGGTGAAATAATGGGGGGCGGTTTCACAGGTGATGCGCACCCCCTTTGCCTTGGCCGCCCGGATGGCCTCAATGGACTGGGCTGTGCTCATGTGGCAGAAATGCACCCGGGCACCCGTCAATTCGGCCAGGGCAATATCACGCATGACCATGACGGATTCCGAAGCATTGGGAATTCCTTTTATCCCCATCACCGTGGCCGGCAGCCCTTCGTTCATAGAGCCGCCATCAGCAAGCCGCTTGTCTTCGGCGTGAACAAGCACAGGAATATCCAGGGTCTTGCAGTATTCCAGGGTCCGTCTCATGAGCTGGGAATCGGTAACCGGCATGCCGTCATCGGTCACAGCCCAAATTCCGGCTTTTTTCATATCTGCAATGTCATTAAGCTTTTCCCCTTCAAGATTTCTGGAAATGGCGCCCACCGGATATACCCTGGACGCATTTGCCTTTTTTGCCTGGGAAAGAATAAAGGCGGTAATCTGGGCATTGTCATTCACGGGATTGGTATTGGGCATGCAACAGACCGCGGTAATCCCGCCGGCAGCCGCTGCCTTTAGTCCTGTCTCTATGGTTTCTTTATATTCCTGTCCAGGCTCCCGCAAATGAACATGCACATCCATGAGTCCCGGCACAGCAATCAGGCCCTGGCCGTCAATCACTTTGACATCTTCCGATGCTTTGGCAACTGCCGGCAACTGTCCCGGTTCCGACACCGCCTCAAACAGCCCGTCTTTGATACTGATGTCCCTTAACCCCTCAATATTGCCGGGATCAATAACCCGGACGCTTTTAATTTGAATCTGCATTTTTATTCCCCCCTGAAACCAGATAAAAAAGAGCCATGCGAAGGGCCACCCCATTGGTCACCTGATCCAGAATTACGGATTGTTCACCATCGGCCACCAGGGTTGAAATTTCAACGCCGCGGTTCAATGGTCCCGGGTGCATGATCAGGGCATCCTTTGCCGCCAGGGCCAAACGCGCCGGGTTCAGCCCGTAAAGCGCCGCATATTCGCGCTCACTTGGAAACAGCAGGCTGCCCCCCTGACGCTCTTTTTGAATCCGGAGCATCATGACGACATCCGCGCCTGCCACACAGGTATCCATATCCGGGGCCACGGTACAGCCCATCTGCTCAATGCCGATGGGGATCATGGTCCCGGGCGCACAAATGGTCACCTTTGCCCCCATCCTGGACAAACCGATAATATTGGACCGGGCCACCCTCGAATGGGAAATATCGCCGACAATGGAAACCTTTACCCCCTCAAACCCGCCTTTTTCTTCCTGGATGGTCATCATATCCAAAAGGGCCTGGGAGGGATGGGCATGGGTGCCGTCTCCGGCATTGATAACCGCACAGTTTACCCATTTTGCCACCTGGCAGGCCGCGCCCGAAGATGAATGCCGCATCACGATGATATCAGGCTTCATGGATTCAAGGGTCCTGACCGTATCTCTCAACGTTTCTCCCTTGACAATGCTGGAAGACGATTTGGATATGGCCACGGTATCTGCGGAAAGACGCTTTCCGGCCAGCTCAAAGGACAACTTGGTCCGGGTTGACGGCTCCTGGAAGAAAAGCACAATGGTTTTGCCCCGAAGGGTGGGCACTTTTTTAACGGCCCGCTGAGAGATCTCCTTCATCCCCCGGGCTGTGTCCAGGATATACGCGATTTCCTCACGGCTCAGGGAATCAATATCCAGAATATCTTTTTTCTTAAACCGCATATATAATATTCCTTAAAACAGCAAAGTGCCGATCCGGCTGAAACGGACGCTGAAATCCGCCTTGTCCCAGGACCAGTAAATGATAATGGCTTCACCCCGCACGTCACTTAAATCCACAAAACCCCAGAACCGCGAGTCATGGCTGTTGTCCCGGTTGTCTCCCATGACAAAGAGCTTGTCAGCCGGCACAGTGATTTTTCTTAAATTATCCCGGGTGGTAATCCGGCCCGGCAAAATCCGGGAGTCATTGTACTGGGCCCAGGGCTGATCAGTGACAAGCTTGTCATTGACATACAGTTTTTTATTCACAATTTCCAGGGTATCGCCTG
>DATFIL010000244.1:0-2994 GCA_035270145.1 Desulfobacter sp.
ACCCCGACCAGGGGAAAGACCAATTCCGAACCACGGAAAACACGGAAGGACACGGAAATGAGTTTTTTTGAAAAAGGAACAGACTTATGTGATTCGTAGTGCCGGCTGCGGGTTCCTGGAAGCAGTTTATGCAGTCATCGAAGCGTATAGATTGAGATTGAGACGTCCTTAAACCATGGAAATTGATCATAGCCGAGAAATAATTCTTTATCTCCAGATAGCAACCAGATACCATGGGTGGAAATATGGAACTTCACGATACTCTCTTTAATTCCTATTACTTTGCCCCAGAATATATTATCTCTGTCGTCAAAATTAATTTTGGCAAAATATCCTTTGTATGTCATGCTGTTCATGGTGTGACCTCCAAACTTATCAACCATTTGCGGATTCTTTGCACTATTTCAATACTTAATGAAAATTCACACATTGGATATGGGAATAAAAAAAGGGCATCAACTTTTATATAAAGCTGAAACCCCTTGCGAATAGTTGGTCGGGATGAGAGGATTTGAACCTCCGACCCCCTCGTCCCGAACGAGGTGCTCTACCAGGCTGAGCCACATCCCGACACAAACGACGTTATTTAATATACCAGAATCGAGCAAAAGTCAATTTAGAAAATATTTTCTTTGACGATTGTGGCCTCACGCCCTGGTCCCACGGACACAATTTTTATTTTGACTTCTGACAATTCTTCTATCCGTGCAAGATAAGCTTTTGCTTTTTCAGGCAGATCCTCAAAATTGGTTATATTTGATGTCGGCGCTTTCCAGCCGGGATGTGTTTCATAAACAGGCGTACAGTTTGCCAGAACATCAATTTGGGCTGGAAAATATTTAATCATTTTTTCCGAATATTCATAGCCGATGCAGATTTTAATTTCATCCAGGTCATCCAGAACATCAAGTTTGGTGATGGCAAGCCCGGTCAGGCTGTTCAGGCGAACGGCATTTTTTAATATCACCATGTCCAGCCATCCACAGCGCCGTTTACGTCCGGTGGTGGCACCGAATTCGGACCCGGTTTTTTGAATTTTCTCACCTGTTTCGTCAAATAGTTCCGTTGGGAAGGGACCGGCGCCCACCCGGGTGGTATATGCCTTGACAATGCCGATAATTTCATTGAGTTGGCCAGGCCCAACGCCGCAGCCGCTTGCAGCGTTGGCTGAAACCGTTGTGGAAGAGGTGACAAAGGGGTAGGTGCCGTGTTCAATGTCAAGGTGTGTGCCCTGGGCACCTTCAAATAAAATCTGCTTACCCTGCCGGATGCCCTGGTCAAGGGATACGGAAACATCTGAAATATAGGCGAGAAGGCGGGCCCGGATCGTTTCAAACTGATCAATAACAAGTGCGGGGTCCATGGGATCGGTTTTGAAATAGTGTTTCAGGTAAAAATTCTTTTCCGCCATGACAGTCTGAATTTTTTCTTTGAACAGATCAAAGTCAAGAAGATCACAAAACCGGATACCCACACGGGTTGCTTTATCTTCATAGCAGGGGCCGATCCCGCGACCGGTGGTGCCGATTTTGTCCTTTCCTTTTTTCATTTCCCGGGCGTTGTCGATCTCCTGGTGATAGGGCATGATGATATGGGCACGATCACTGATTTCCAGCATGTTGGGGGACACATCAATATTATTGTCCGCCAGATAATCGATTTCATCCAGCAATACAAAAGGATCAACCACCACACCGTTGCCGATAAAACATTTTTTCTGCTGAATTATCCCGGAGGGGATCAGGTGGCTGATAATTTCTTTTCCGTTGACCACCATGGTGTGCCCTGCATTGTTCCCACCCTGGAACCTGACCACATAATCAGCGTGTTCGCTGAGCAGATCGACAATCTTTCCTTTTCCTTCATCACCCCACTGGGTTCCCACAACAACTGTGTTTGTCACGGTTTCTCCTTTTTTCCTCAAAAAAACTTTTAATAATATGTCTTGTCTGTTTTTCACATATGCCCTGAATAATTTCAGGTTGATGGTTCAATCGGACATCCGACCCCATTTGGTAAAGGGAGACCGCAGCCCCCCATTTGGGATCCGGCGCCCCAAATACAAGCCGCTGAATTCTGGCATGGATGATTGCCCCCATGCACATGATGCATGGTTCTATGGTCACATAAAGCGTTGTCCCGGCCAGACGGTAGTTATTTATGCGCCTGCAGGCCGAACGAATGGCTTTTATTTCAGCATGGCTTGTGGGATCGTTTTCAGATATCGGACAGTTATATCCCTGTCCGATTACCTTGCCGGCCGGGTCCACCACGATGGCCCCAACGGGTACCTCGTCATGTTTTTCGGCTTTTTTTGCCTCATCCAAGGCAAGCATCATGTAATATTCATCATTCATAATTCGACCCTCCTTTATATAAGCCTTTTTCCATCAGGTCAAATATTATGCGCAAATATCCAGTTACTGTCAAAGCAGTTGACCCCTTTCAACTCAGTTTGGTATATTCCATTTTTCAGGATTAATTAATGTTAACCGTGACACGATCTGCAAATATATATAAAGGATTAAATATGGAACGTACTAAATCAGCCGCATTATTTTCATCGGCCAGAAATTTGATACCGGGTGGGGTTAATTCTCCGGTGAGGGCCTGCGGTTCGGTGGGCGGAGAACCCATTTTCATTGAAAAAGGAGAGGGCGCAAGGATTTTTGATGCTGACGGGAACGCTTATATTGATTATGTCCTGTCCTGGGGACCACTGATTCTTGGCCACCGCCCAAAACCTGTGGTCGACGCTTTGAAAAAAATGCTCGATTCAGGCACAAGTTTTGGTGCGCCGACTGCGGGTGAAAATGAACTGGCCCGGCTTGTTGTGGATTCAGTGGCGTCCGTGGATATGGTCAGAATGGTGAATTCCGGCACCGAAGCGACCATGAGCGCCATCCGTCTGGCACGGGGCGTGACGGGCCGGGACCTTATTGTCAAGTTTGACGGATGTTACCATGGCCATGCAGATACCCTGCTTGTGGCCGC
>DATFIL010000245.1:0-4472 GCA_035270145.1 Desulfobacter sp.
CCGGTACCTATGGTGGACATCGTATCCAGATTCAGGGCGATTTTAAATGTTTTGTCATGGTCAGGGCCCTTCTCTTTTGCCAGGGCATATTCCGGGGTTTTGCCAAAGTGCTCCTGGGTAAATTCCTGGAGACCACTTTTATAATCAATTAAATCGGATGAGGCCAGAATCTGCTGCACGTGTTTTTTAAAAAGACGGTTCACCATGTGTTGGGCCCTGTCAAATCCGGCATCCAGGTAAACCGCTGCAACCACCGCCTCAAAGGTATCTGACAGAATAGAGTTTTTGTCTCTGCCGCCTGAAAGAGATTCCCCCTTACCCAGCTTAATAAAGCGACCCAGATCAATCTTGCGGGCAATATGCGCCAGCCCTGTTTCACTGACAAGATTTGAGCGCAGCCGGGAAAGATCCCCCTCATTTTTCAATGGATCACTTTCCATGAGCAGATGCCCCACACATACCCCCAGCACCGCATCACCCAAAAATTCAAGGCGCTCATTATCCGTATCACAGGTCTTCTGATTTTCATTAAGATAAGAGCGATGACACAGGGCATTGGATAAAAAGGCGCGGGACTGAAATTGGTAATCAAGATTTTGTTCGAGGATATCCAGGCGGGGAATGGCCTGGATATCCAGCAACCGGTCGTTTAATATTTTGAATACGGACATCCCCACATTCAACTCGCCTCTGCCCCGGCCAAGATCCACACCTTTATTAAAACTACCATGGAAATCAGAGCCGCCAGTGGCCACCAGTCCTTTACTGTGTACAATTTCAGACAAATGTTTTCTCAGGGCTGAATCATGGCCTGAATAATAGACTTCGATCCCTGCAAGCCCATCATCAACCAGCATATTTAAAAAAGTATCCAGCTCATGGGGATGTTGAAAATCAATGATTCCGGGATGGGCCAGAACAGGTAAGCCACCGGCATCAAGAATCAGTCGGATGGCATTCCTGCAGGATATTTTAAATTTATCAACATAGGCAGGTTTATTTTTACCCAGGTAAAGATCAAAGGCACTGCGGAAGTTAGGCACATATCCTTTTTCCACAAGCAGTTCGGCAATGTGGGGGCGGCCTGTCTGGCGGGCGCCAAAGCGATTTTTTACCTCATCCAGGGTAATATCAAATCCCAACGCATTGAGTCTTTCAATAATTTTTGGATTTCGGTTGGCCCTGGCTTCTGCTGCACGCGCCAGTGCATCGTTCAATCCACGGTCATAGACGGAAAATCCATATCCCAGCAGATGAATGCTGCCCAGAGATTTAAATTCAGGCGGCGGAGAACACGAAATTTCAACGCCTGTGATAAATTCAAGCGGATACGAATCAACAATATCTTTTATTTCCAGAACGCCGGCAATGGTATCGTGGTCAGTCAGCGCAACTGCCTCAATGCCAATGTCTCTGGCCAAATCAAGGATCTGCCTGGGCGTCAAGGAGCCGTCTGAAGCAGTGGAATGTGTGTGAAGATCAATCAAATCCTGGTGTAAAGCCTATAACAGAGAATTAAATTCCCAGCGCCTTCTCCTTGTTTTCTTCACGGGTTTTGCACTTGATGCAATGGGCCGTCACGGGCCGTGCCTTAAGCCGTGCGATGGAAATATCTTCCTCGCACATTTCACACTGGCCAAACGTACCGTTTTCAATCCGCTCCAACGCTTTTTTAATTTTTTTAATCAGTTTGTGTTCCCGGTCCCGGATGCGCAGTTCAAAACTTCTGTCCGCCTCTTGGGATGCCCGGTCCGTGGGATCCGCGTAGTTGTCCTTGGGCTGGGTCATGCCTGTAACGGTTGTGTCGGCATGGGAAAGCAACTCATTGAGCCGTTCAGTCAACAACGCTTTAAAAAAATCCAGATCTTCTTGTTTCATAGTGTTGTCCTTTTTTAAAAAATAGAATTTGCACGACACGCGACACCTAAAAAGTTCATAATTATATTCAAATATGCCTTTATTGTAAAGTTTTTTTGTTACTATCCAGCAATTCTAAATTTAATAAAGTATTATCTTTCCTGCTTGCTTTTGTCTTGCTCTTGCTCTTAATCATGCTCTTGCTCGAAGTATTATTTCGAGCAAGAGCACGAGCAAGATTAAGAGCAAGATGCCCTACCGAGTCAAATTTAGAATTGCTGGTTACTACCCCAAAAAACGGTGTTTGGACGCAAAATTGCCCAGATGCAACGCCGCAGATGGGTAATTTTTCGTTCAAACACGATAGAAATCAGCAGATTCGGGGTAGCTGTTCGCCGGTTAGCATATCCACAATCCGTGTGCCGCCGATAAACGTCTCCAGCACCACCCGGCCCGGGTCCTGCTCTGTCACCTCGCCGATAATCACAGCGTCTTTGCCGAACGCATCCCGGCGAATTATATCCAGCACGTTGTCGGCATCTGCCCCAGGTACAATGGCGATGAGCTTGCCTTCATTGGCCAGGTACAGGGGGTCAAACCCCAAAAGCTCGCAAATACCCCGGACCGGGCCACGCACCGGCAGCCGTTCCTCAAAAAGCCGGATGCCCACCGTTGACTGGACGGCAATTTCGTTAAGTGTTGTACCGAGCCCGCCGCGGGTAGGGTCCCGCAGCACATGAACCGGGTATCCTGATTCAAGCATCCCTTTGACCATGTGATTTAAGGGTGCAGAATCGCTTTTTACGTCGGAATCGAATTTTAACCCTTCGCGTTCGCTTAATATGGTGACGCCATGATCGGCAATGGTGCCTGAAACAATCACTTTATCGCCGGGTTGCGCGCCGTTTCCCGACACATGGACACCGGTTGGAATAGATCCGATCCCGGAAGTATTGATGAATATTTTGTCAACCTTTCCCCGGGGCACTACTTTGGTATCACCGGTGACGATCCGGACGTCCGCTTTTTTAGCCGCCTTGGCCATGGATTGGAGAATGCGTTTAAGGTCAACAATTTTCATGCCTTCTTCAATGATCAGCCCCACGGATATATACAACGGGATTGCCCCGCACATGGCTACATCATTAACGGTGCCGTTCACGGCAAGCGCGCCGATATCCCCGCCAGGAAAAAAAATGGGGTCCACAGTATAGGAATCCGTTGAAAACGCCATCCGGCCTGGGGCCACCTCAAAAACGGCCCCGTCGTCCTGTTTTGCCAATAGTTCGTTATCGAACAACGGCAAAATTAATTCCGAAAACATGGCATGGGAAAGTTTACCCCCGGCACCGTGATCCAGAAGAATCGTATCATTATTATTCATGGTTTTTTCCTTATCCGCTGTATTTATAAAAGGCTGCACAGGCCCCTTCGCTGGAGACCATGCAGGGGCCCACCGGATGCATGGGGGTACAGGCTTTTTTGTACAGCCGGCATTGATCCGGCCGCTTCAACCCCATTAAAATCCGGCCGCAGTCGCACCCGGACGGCTCACGGGTATCCGGCACCGACAGTTCAAATTTTTTGGCAGCGTCAAATTTGTAAAAGGATGCCTTTAGCACCATGCCTGAATCCGGAATATGACCAATCCCCCGCCACAGGGCGTCGGCCTTTTCAAACACCTGATCCATGATTGCCCGGGCTTTGGGGTTCCCGGCATCCGCCACGGCACGGGGATAGGCATTCACCAGCCTGGGGGTTTTAGATTCATTCTGCTCCACCAGTTTCAGCACCGCTTTAAGGATATCCACAGGCTCAAACCCTGTAACCACCGAAGGGATCCGGTATTTTTCAAAGATAGGGGCAAACGCGTCAAGGCCTGTGATGACCGATACATGTCCGGGCAGAATAAATCCGTCTATTTCCACGCCGTCGGTTGCCAGGAGGGCGGCTAATGCCGGTGGCGTAAGTTTGTTTGCGCTGTAGATGCTGAAGTTATCTATCCCCTGGGATTTGGCCGTAAGTACAGCCCCTGCAATGGTCGGGATGGTGGTCTCAAAGCCCACTGCGCAAAACACCACCGCTTTGTCTGGGTTTTCCTTTGCAATGGCCAGGGCATCAAAAATGGAATAGACCATCCGGACATCCGCACCTTTGGCCTTTTCCTCAGCCAGGCTGGAACCGGACCCCGGCACCTTCATCAGATCACCAAAGGTGGTCAGAATCACATCCGGCCTGCGTGCCAGCATCACATACGCGTCAATATCTTTTTGGGCGGTCACGCATACAGGACAGCCGGGGCCTGACAAAAGTGTCATGGTGTCGGGCAGTACAGAGCGTATGCCATAACGAAAAATGGCCATGGTATGGGTGCCGCACACTTCCATCAAGCGCAGCGGACGGGTGCTTTTTTCACGAATCCGGGCCACCAGTGCCTTTGAAATTTCAGGATCTTTGAATTTTTGGGTATATGTCAAACTCAAGGTGACCACCATACGTCGGCCATGGCCTGTGCCGGATTACTCAACAACGATTCCGTCAAGCGTGATCTGGCTGTTTTCAATCCGAAGTATTTTAGTGTCGTCATTGAATTGAATTTCTTGTGATGTTAATGT
>DATFIL010000246.1:0-4598 GCA_035270145.1 Desulfobacter sp.
TTTTTCAGATTATCTTCAACTTGTCGCAACTCCCTGTCCCTCGATCATCGAGTGTCCAGATCGGATATCCGCTCGACTGCGGTCTCAGCTTAGCCCGTTTACAACAAACAATGATATATCAAAATATCAAAAAATATGCCAAGCTTTGATTTGGTCAAGTCATGTTGTTGGTCGTGCCTATATCTGGTCACCACATGGGGGATCTCATGGTTAGTGCCAGAAATTGTTTGGAGAGACTATTAATGCAAGTTAAGTTTTTGACGAATTTTTTTTATATAGCTTTATGCATGGTTATCTATTTTTATCCAACAAGCTCTTTCGCCGGCACAAATTTGATTAAAATTGGCGTATTGGCGAAGCGCGGTACAGACCATTGTTTAAAACAATGGTCTCCGACCGCTGAGTATCTGTCTAATGTAATTCAAGATTATACATTCAAAATTATCCCCATTGATTTTAACAATATTGCTCCAAAAGTAAAAAACGGGGATGTGGATTTTATTCTTGCGAACTCAGCTATTTATGTTGAGCTCGAAGTCATGCACGGCGTTAGCCGGATAACTACATTAAAAAATAAACGACTGAATGGGACGTATACAACCTTTGGCGGTGTTGTATTTTGCTTAAAACAAAACTCTGATATTCGAACCTATAGTGATCTGAAAAATAAACATTTTTCAGCTGTGAGCGAAAATTCATTCGGTGGGTGGCTTATGGCATGGCGTGAATTGAAAGAAGCCGGAATCGATCCTTACAAGGATTTTTCAAAATTATCTTTTGCAGGCACCCATGATCAGGTCGTCAATTCAGTTTTAAACAAAGAAGTTGACGCAGGAACTGTCCGAACAGATACATTAGAGAGAATGCAGATGGAAGGCAAAATAAACTTGGATGATTTTTTTATCATTCATGAACATGGTGGTGGTGAGGTCCATTTACCATTTCTTCATTCCACAAGAGAATATCCAGAATGGCCAATGGCAAAAGTTTCTCAAATTTCTGATGAACTTGCTGAAATCGTAGCGCATCGGTTAATTGAAATACAACCGGATTCAAAAGCAGCCATCGCGGCTTCATGTTCCGGATGGACCATTCCTAAAAATTATCAAGCGGTTCATGAGTGCCTGAGAATTTTAAATGTTGCACCTTACAAGGAATATGGAAAATTCACATCGAAACAGGTTTTTTTCAAATATTGGTATATCATTATTACCATATTTGCTGTCTTTGCAGTTATGGGAATAGCCACATTTGTTTTTGCCCGCCTGAACAAAAGGAATCGAGTCACTGTAATAGCACTGACCCGCAGTGAGAAAAAATTGAATACGGTTATGGAAACAAGTGCTGAGCCCATGATGGTTTATGATAAACATGGGAAGTTGGAATATATTAATCCAGCCTTTGAGACGGTTTTTGGATGGACCCTTGAAGAATGTATGGGGAAAAAAATGGGGTTTGTTCCTGACGAAGCTGTTGAAGAGACCCGGGTAGCTCTTAATAAAGTCCTGAAAGGCCATATCTGTTATGGAATGAAAACGGTGAGAAACACCAAAGATGGAAAGAAAAAAGAGATTCGGATCACGGCCGCTCCCATTTTGGATGAAAAAAAAGCTTACAACGGAATGGTCGTCGACCTGTATGATGTCAGTGAACTGGTCGCATCCCGCAGGGCGGCCGAAGAAGCGAACCAGACCAAGAACTCTTTCCTTGCAAACATGAGTCATGAGATTCGTACGCCGATGAATGCCATTATAGGCATGTCCCACCTCTGTCTGGGAACGAAGCTGGATGACCAGCAGCGCAATTACATTCATATGATTCATCAGTCTTCCCGGTTATTGCTGGGAATTATCAACGATATTCTGGATTTTTCAAAAATCGAAGCCGGCAAACTGGAATTGGAAAATATCCCATTCAGTTTAGAAGAAGTCTTAACTGACTTAAGCAACATGATTTCCATTAAGGCCCAGGAAAAAGGCCTTGAATTTTTATTTGATATCACACCAAAAACACCGATCCAGCTTATCGGTGATCCCCTGCGGCTGGGACAGATATTACTCAATCTTGCGGGTAATGCCCTGAAATTTACCGAATCCGGTGAAATCGTTGTGAGAATCCGGTCAATTAAAACTGAAAAGACTGTGGTAGAATTAGAGATAATGGTAAGGGACACAGGAATCGGAATGAACCTTGATCAGCAGTCAAGACTGTTTCAATCCTTCAGCCAGGCAGACAGCAGCACCACCAGACAGTTCGGCGGAAGCGGCCTGGGACTGACCATTTCCAAACATCTGATTGAGTTAATGAAAGGGCGAATCTGGGTTGAAAGTGAGTCTGGCAAGGGAAGTTGTTTTTATTGCACCGTTGTTTTGGGCAAAAATACCGAAAAAGAAGAGATAACTGAATCCAGTTTCCCAGTGAATCTGGAGCAGTTTAAAGTGCTTGTGGTGGATGATGTGGACAGCGCCAGACAGATCTTTGCTGAGACTTTAAGGTCGTTTTCATTTAGGGTGACGTGTGTTGACTCAGGTGAATCCGCTCTGGAGGCGATAAAAAATGCGCCGAAGAACGATCCTTTTCACCTGGTGCTGATGGACTATATGATGCCCGGAATGAATGGTATTGAGGCGTCCAATCATATTAAAAAGCTTCCTGAAGTGGAGCATATCCCAACCATCATCATGGCGACGGCCCTGACCAGAGAAGAAGTATTGGGAGAAGCTCAGGAGGTAGATCTGGATGGTTTTTTAACAAAACCGATCACCCCCTCTGACATGCTGGATGCCGTCATGGAGACGCTTGCCGGAAAAGGGGGGATCAGATCTGGGGAGGGTACGTCTGAACATTGGCAGATTAAACCCCTGGAAACCATAAAAGGCGCAAAAGTCCTCCTTGTTGAGGATAACACCATTAATCAGCTCCTGGCACAGGACCTTCTCACCCAGGCAGGTCTTCAGGTGACCATTGCAGATAATGGAAAAAAAGCGGTTGAACTGGCCGAAAAATTTAGATTTGACGTGATACTGATGGATCTTCAGATGCCTGAAATGGATGGCTTTGAAGCGACTCGAACTATTCTGGAAAAAGAATCCGGAAAACAGCCGCCCATCATTGCCATGACAGCCAATGCCATGGCCGGGGATCGTGAATGCTGCCTTGACGCCGGAATGGTTGACCATGTTGCCAAACCCATTGAACCAAATATTCTGTTTGATGCCCTGGTCAAATGGATACCGGCTGTTGAAAACGACTCTTCAATGATTGAATCAGAAAAGGTCATGGATAAAAACGTATCCCTGCCTTCTGATTTGGCCGGTATCGACATAGAAGCGGGTTTAGCAAGAACCAATGGCAACCAAACGCTTTATATGACTCTTTTAAAACATTTTATTAACGATCACGGCAGAGATCATAAGTTGATAGTCCAGGCAGTTGCCCAAAATGACATTGCCCTGGCACAAAGGACGGCTCATACCCTTAAGGGTGTTGCAGGGGGAATCGGAGCACAGGCATTGTATGACAGTTCCCGGAAAGTTGAAACTGCACTAAGAGAGAACCAGATCAAGCCGCTTGAATTCCTCATGGAAAATTTGGCCAGGGATTTAACTCAAGTGGTTGAAGAACTCGAAAAAAAGATCATTGCACGGTCATTGGATGATACAATAGAAAGCAGCACGGCGCCCATTGATATGGAAAAGTTAAACGCCCTTTTATACGACTTGCAGAAACTGGCCGGGGAGATGGACCCAGATATAGACACTAAAGCGGAAGAAATAAACCAACTGCTTCTTTTACATGACAGTCCCCATAAAGAGTTAAGTGCTGAACTGCTAGACCAGGCTGAAAATTTGAATTTTGAAGAAGCACTTGAGGTAATGGAAAGACTAAGAAGGGTACTTGGTTGTTAAGCGTTGATATTTGCCTTGACACGATTTCAGGCTGGGCCATAGTATAGGCCATTTTATTATTACTTCAGCCCAAAAAGGAGGCGGAATGCTTCAGGATAAAAAAATCGGCTTCATTGGCAGCGGCAACATGGGGGAAGCCTTGATCAGCGGGATTGTGATGTCCAAGGCAGCTAAACCCGAGAATATCATCTGTTCGGATATTTTTCCCGAGACACTTAAGGAAATTCATGAAAAATACGGGGTGTTAACCACAACCAGTAATATTGAAGTCTGTGAAAAATCAGAAATTATCATCTACGCCACTAAACCCCAGATTCTGGGTTCCGTACTCAAGGAGACGGCGCCGGCCCTGGACAAATCCAAGCTTGTGATTTCTATTGCTGCGGGCGTGCCTTTGGCCGCCATTGCCGCAGGCTTTAAAAAGGATCTGCGCCTGATCAGATCCATGCCCAATATCTGCGCATTTGTCAAAGAAAGCGCCACAGCGGTGTGTGCGGGGCAGTTTGTCCAGGAAGGTGATGTGGAGCTGGCCCGGGCGGTTTTTGATTCCGTGGGAAAAACCGTAGTTCTCCAGGAAAACATACTCATGGATGCGTTTACCGGATTAAGCGGATCAGGTCCGGCTTATATTTTCACCATTGTGGATGCCATGGCTGACGCCGGCGTAAAAATGGGGCTGTCCAGAAAAGA
>DATFIL010000247.1:0-3198 GCA_035270145.1 Desulfobacter sp.
ACGTCGATCTCATGATCGGTCAACAGGGAAATCACCAATTCACATGGTAAATGCCTGGTGTTCTGAAAACAGAATATGCTTGGGGCAAGTTAAAACAAGCGAGAAATCTAATGAGATAACAGCGATTCCAGAACTTATAAAACGTATTGAAGTAAACAACTGTATTGTTACAATTGACGCAATGGGATGCCAAACTCACATTGCGGAAACAATTGTTAAAGAAGGTGGAGACTATATTTTGGCTCTTAAAGGGGTACCAGTTCACGGGCTTAAATACTAAGATTTAAAGTTTGCAAAAATTATTTATTTTTTTCTACGAAGGGTTGCGTTCCGAATCCGAATGAGTTATAGTGTCAAGCATGGAACCAATTATGACATATCGGAGAAGGCCAATCTTCATGAAAGATGTTGTGACTGTCAATGCGATCATCAAATCATATCCAGAAAAAAGTAGACGTTTTATTTCTCAGGAAGTCTGCAGAGCGTGGAACTGGCGGCAGCCTAATGGTGTTCTTAAGGATATGGTCTGTCGAAGTCTGTTGCTTCTTTTGGAATCTAAGGGTTTTATCAAACTGCCTGCCCGAAAATGTAAACCGATCAATCCGCTTGCAAAGCGAAGAAAACCAGCAAAAGTTATAATTGACCAGACCCCTGTTCATTGTTCATTGAATAACCTGAATCCTGTCAAAACGATACAAGTCCGGAAAACTTCTTTTGAGAAGCAATTCAACGGGCTTGTCAGCGAACATCACTATCTTGGATACACACAACCCGTAGGAGAACACCTCAAATATATTGCCTTTTCCGGTGACCGCCCACTGGCTTGTCTGGCATGGGGATCAGCACCCTGGTATATCAACGCACGTGACAAGTTCATAGGCTGGAGCAAAGAAAGCAGAGAAAACAATCTGCACCTGATTGCCAACAATTTACGATTTTTGATTCTGCCGTGGGTCAAGGTCCCCTGCCTTGCTTCATATCTGCTATCATTGAACCGCCATTGTCTTTCCACGGATTGGCAAAAGCTGTACCATCATCCAATTTATCTGGTCGAGACCTTTGTTGACACGGAACATTACCAGGGCATTTGCTATAAGGCTGACAACTGGATCTTATGCGGTCAAACCACGGGGCTTGGCAAGCTCAGCAAAACCCGCCAGCCCATGCTTTCCAAAAAAGCAGTATATGTCCACCCCTTGACAAAACACTTCCGTCAAAGGTTATGCATATGACACCAGCTCAGGCAATGAAAATATATGAGTCAGGATCTACTGTGGTTGTAGATACTCTATGTGAGTTAAGCGAGACCGTTGACACCCAAAGCAGGGAAATCAATGATCTGAAAATCCAAATTGCCAGACTTTCGAAAAATTCAAAAAATTCCAGCAAAAAGCCATCATCAGATGATCTTACCAAGCCCAAGCCTCGAAAAAGGCGGAAAAAAGGAAAGCGTAAAATAGGCGGGCAACCGGGTCACCCCAGGAATGTTCGAATCCCTTTCACAAAAGATGAGATAGACGAAACTCATGAGCATATCCTTGAGGTCTGTCCTGAATGTGGTGGGCAAGTTAAATTTGTTGATCAGCCTCCTCGTGTCGTTCAGCAAATGGAGCTGGTCAAACAGCCGGTTATTCACCACGAGCATATTTCCTATCCAGTATGGTGCGAAAAATGTCAATGTATCCATTACAAACCATTCCCTGAGAATGTTGTTAAGGAAGGCCTTTTCAAGGCACGCTTGACAGCCACCGTGGCCTACATGAAAAATGTCTGTCATGCCTCTTTTTCAACAATCAGAAAATTTTTCCGGGACATTCTGGGAGAAAAGGTTTCCCGGGGATACCTGCGGAAAGTGATCGAAAAGGTAAGCCAGTCTCTGGAAGCACCTTACACGGAACTTCTCGACCGTCTGCCCTTTGAAAAGATTGTAAATGTCGATGAAACCGGCCATAAGGAAAATGGCGAACGGTTCTGGACATGGGTCTTCAAAGCTGAAATGTATGTTCTGTTTAAAATAGAGAAATCCCGCGGTTCAAAAGTGTTGATTGAGATTTTGGGCAAAGAGTTCAACGGAGTCATTGGTTGTGATTATTTTTCAGCATATCGCAAGTATATGAAAGACTTTGATGTTTCCGTACAGTTTTGCATAGCTCATTTGATACGTGACATCCGGTTTTTAACGACCATGCCGGATAAAGCAACAAACACCTATGGTAAAAAAATTTTGAAAAATGTCCGTCAAATGTTCAAAGTGATACATGGCCGTGACAACATGAGTCCCGAGCAGTTTACCAGTGCCCTTGAAAATGCCAAGGCGAAAATCATAAAGGCAGCCCTTGAAAACGTGCCAAGCAAATTAGACGAAGATGGTAAGGAGACTAAGCGTGAGGCACAGAACATGGCTAAACGATTCCGCAAACATGGCGAGGCATACTTTGAATTCATCACAACCCCTGAAATTGATCCTACCAACAATGTGGCAGAGCAGGCAATCAGGTTTATAGTCATAGATCGCTACGTAACCCAAGGTACCCGCAGTATAAAAGGTCGAAACAGCAACGAGCGTATATGGAGCGTAATTGGAACTTGTGCCTTGCAAGGCAGATCAGCCTTCAATTTTATCCTGAAGGCGGTCACTGCCTACTTCAATAATGAAACATCACCATCTCTGATATTCGATACTTCATAACTGAAAAACGAGTCGGCATCTTCGGACACTGAAACTTTCAGTTCCAATCAAGTTTTTATGGCGTATCCGGATCGATCACTAAAACAAGTCGTAACTAAACGTTCTCTTTAAGAAGCGCTGAGAAGCGGAATCGATCTTCTCATGAAATATCACAATTGAGAGCCAACGGAAATTGAAAAATCATAATCATCTTGATTACCCACTCATACAAAAGACAGGCTATGAATCGAAAATTTTCGCAGAGTCAAAACCGCCGCCGGTAAGGATTGTATTCAATTCTAAAATATTATATAAAGCTACTAAAAAGTATGCTCGTAATGACTTCAACCGTTTTCATCTACGGAGTTGTCGAATATTGCCCGTGAACGGGTACCATTTTTGTTTGTCCATTGCTTGGATAGACTGTAATTGTTGCTGAGGAATCTTTAGTCTTAATCAATTGGATAAATTCCTTTCTTGTATTTTCCACGGCATTTTTAAAAAACCGGTTTAGCAAGGAAGGAAACCAT
>DATFIL010000248.1:0-4919 GCA_035270145.1 Desulfobacter sp.
TGCCGCAATTATTTTGGCCGGTATCCGGACCCTGGTATTTGCCTATGAAGATGTAATGGGAGGAGGGACCGGCCTGGACAGACAGCATCTGACGCCTTTATATAGAGAGGCGCAAGTGACGATCGTTCCCCATGTGCTGCGTAAAAAAAGCCTTGATCTTTTTCATAATTTTTTTAATAAAGAGACTAACTTATACTGGAAAGACAGCCTTCTGGCGTCATATACGCTTGATCAATGGCGTGAGTTGGGGGGTGAGTCTGGCGTTATGAACGCCCCAATAAGTTGTTAACTACATTTCGGCTTTGTTGTGGGTCAAGCGCTATTTAGGAACAAAATAAATAATTCTTGATTTGTGTGTTTATTGTGGCTATAATCCTAAGGTTATGCTTGTTGTATTGACATGATTATAATTTTGTGCTTCGGCGGGAGGTAAAAATATCTAAGCGAGTTAAGCAGGATCAGACAAGAGTGAATAAGGGGATCAGGGCTACTGAGGTGAGGGTTATCGGCTCTGATGGTGAACAGATAGGGGTTTTGCCTATGGCTGAGGCATTGCGTATTGCCCAAAGCGATGCGTTGGATTTGGTTGAAGTGTCTCCGGATGCCAAGCCGCCTGTCTGCAAAATAATGGATCATGGAAAGTATAAGTACGAGCTGACTAAGAAAAAACAGGAAGCCAAAAGGAAACAGAAAAGCGTTCAGATCAAGGAGATCAAGGTTCGTCCCAAAACAGGCGATCATGATCTGGAAACCAAGGTCCGGCATGTAGATAAATTTATTGCCAACGGGGATAAAGTAAAAATAACCCTGGTTTTCAGGGGGCGTGAGTTTCTGCTCAAAGAGCAGGCTAGCGTCGTTCTGGAAAAAATAGTGGAAATGACCAAAGATTTTGCCCAGGTGGAACAATTACCCAAGTTTGAAGGGCGGGTCATTACCATGTTGCTTGGTCCTAAATAAGGATCCCCGAAAAAAATAGATGCTACAGCTCGATCATTAAGTTTTTAGGGAAGTTATTCAAATTCAAGGCGGAAACAATTTTTAACCGGAGGAATATACGACATATTTTGAGGATTAAAAATTTTTTCCAACGCCGAAGTTGGGTAAATTGACAAAAACTTGATCATCGAGTACAGGTTTTGCGCCGGGTTTTTATTTGTATTCAAGGCGAGATTTAGGGAAAGCTATTGAAGCATGTGCCCTTAAGTCGCAGCAGGGACTACGGATAAAAAACAAGCAAAAAAGGATTTTTTTTTGTCGATTTCCCGACACTGGTAATTTGTTATTTCACACAATACTTCCGGTGCTAAAGGGGCTTTATCTATGATGGTATATCCTGTATATGCCATCTTTAGTTTTTATAATATTGTGAACATTCAGGAGATTTAGTAATGCCAAAAATTAAGACATGCCGTGCGGCAGCCAAGCGGTTTGAAAAAACCGGGTCAGGTAAATACAAATTCCGCAAATCCCATGCCAGCCATATTCTAACCAAAAAGACCACTAAGCGGAAAAGAAGTCTTCGTCAGCCCCAGATTGTTGCAGCCTCTGATATGAAAGAGGTCCGCCGGATGCTGCCCTACGGTTAATCGGGCCTGGTAGCGTTTTTTTATATTGACATGGAAGCCGGCCAATATACCGGTTGGCTGATGGTACATAAGGAGTGTAGAAGAGATGAGAGTTAAAAGAGGATTTAAAGCAAGAAGGCGCCGCAATAAGGTGCTTAAGCTGGCTAAAGGTTTCAGGGGCGGAAGAAGTAAGCTTTACAGAACTGCTGCAGACGCAGTAGATAAATCATTAATGTACGCCTATAGAGATCGTCGGACAAGAAAAAGGGATTTTAGAAAATTATGGGTCGTACGTATCAATGCCGGCGCACGGATGAATGAATTGTCCTATTCCCGGTTCATGAACGGACTAAAACTTGCCGGCAGTGAATTGGACAGAAAGGTCCTGGCTGATCTGGCCGTATCTGATCCCGCAGGGTTTTCCCAGCTGGCTTCCCAGGCGTCTGCCAAACTGAATTAAAGCGTATTTTCGGGGGAATCTTGCAAAACAATCTCCAAGACATTGAAAAACAGGCTCTGGAACAAATCAGTGCAGCAGATTCAAAGGAGGACCTTGAGTCGGTTTCCGTTTCTTTTTTGGGCCGTAAAGGCTTGCTCACAGCTTTTTTACGCAACATTCCATCCCTTCCGGTGGATGAACGCCCTGCTGCAGGGAAAAATGGTAATCTGCTAAAGATAAAGCTTGAAAAAGCCATAAAACAAGCCCGGGCCGGTCTGGAAGCCGGTGCTGCAGGTGATGCTGAAGGTATTGATATTACTCTGCCCGGGCGTATGGTGAAAAAAGGTGCCCTGCACCCCGTCACCCAGGTGATAGACGAGATTTGCGGCATTTTTTTGCGCTTGGGGTTTGACATTGCCGAAGGTCCGGAAGTTGAGACCGATTATTATAACTTCGAGGCCCTGAATATTCCCCCATATCATCCGGCAAGGGATATGCAGGATACCTTTTACGTGTCTGAAAAGATAGTTTTGAGAACCCATACGTCAGGTTCTCAGCCCCGGGTGATGGAAAAAAGCGAGCCGCCTGTGCGCATTATTTCCCCGGGCAAGGTGTTTCGCTGTGACTCGGATTTAACCCATACCCCGATGTTTCATCAGGTGGAAGGCCTGATGGTGGACAAAAATGTCTCTTTTGGGGATCTTAAAGGGGTTCTGACCACGTTTGCTCAGCAGTTTTTTGATAAGGATACGTCGTTACGGTTCAGGCCTAGTTTCTTTCCTTTTACCGAACCCAGTGCTGAAGTGGATATTCGCTGTGTCATGTGCAAGGGCGAAGGGTGTCGGGTCTGTTCGAATACCGGATGGATTGAAATTTTAGGGGCCGGTATGGTCCACCCGGCTGTGTTTGAAAATGTCGGTTATGATACCCAAAAGTATACAGGATTTGCCTTTGGTCTTGGTATGGAACGGGTTGCCATGCTCAAATACGGAATTGATGATATCAGAAAATATTTCGAAAACGATATGCGTTTTCTAGGGCAGTTTTAATTATGAAAGTCAGTTTAAGCTGGTTGCGTGAATATATTCCCATTGATCTTGATCCCCAGGAAATATCCGACAGGCTGACCATGGCCGGTCTTGAAGTGGATGGGTTGGAAAGCCTTTATGATTATCTGGACAATGTGGTTGTGGGTCGGGTTGTAGAGGCAAGGCAGCATCCCAGTGCTGACAAGCTTACCTGCTGTGCCGTGGATATTGGAAAAGAAGCGCTTTCTTCCATTGTCTGTGGCGCACCCAATGTCAGGGAAGGTATGTATGTTGCTTGTGCCCTGCCGGGGGCCGTGCTGCCCGGTGATTTCAAAATCAAGAAAAGCAAGCTGCGGGGCGAACCGTCCCATGGTATGCTATGTTCGGCTGCTGAACTGATGCTTGCCGATGACGCATCCGGTATCATGGATCTTGAAGGCGAGTTTGTTGCAGGGACTCCCCTTGAATCGGCCTTGAAACTGGCTGATGCTGTTTTTGAGATTGATCTGACCCCTAACCGACCGGACTGTTTGAGCCTTATCGGGGTGGCCCGGGAAATCGGGGCGTTTACAGACCCCAGAAGTAAGGTAACGCTGCCGGACGTGACGTTTCCGGAGGCCCAAGTGGATACCCGGGATATCAACGATTTTGTTGCTGTAGAAATTGAAGCGTCTCAATTATGCCCAAGATATACTGCAGGCATGCTTTTTGATGTCACGGTCGGTCCTTCTCCGCTTTGGTTAAAGCAACGCCTTGAAGCTGTTGGGCTTGCTTCTGTCAATAACGTAGTGGATATCACCAATTATGTGATGATGGAAACCGGGCAGCCCTTACATGCCTTTGATTATGATAATATCGCCAAAAGCAAAATTATTGTAAGAACAGCCGGAAAACCAGGCGATGCTCCGCTTGAGTTTAAAACGCTTGATTCGAAAGTCCACAGGCTTGACCCTGAAATGCTTATGATCTGTGACGGGGAAAAACCTGTCGGTATTGCCGGTGTCATGGGCGGCGAGAATTCTGAAATTACGGATGCAACCTCCCGGGTGTTGGTGGAGAGTGCCTATTTTAATCCTGTGTCCATCCGGCGTACCGCCAAAAGGACGGGGATCGCCTCGGATGCCTCTCATCGGTTTGAGCGCGGTGTGGATCCTGAGGGCACCATGTTTGCCTTGAAAAGAGCCGTTTTATTAATGGCTCAGTTATGTTCGGCTAGGATTGCCTCAGGAATTATTGATGAAAATCCCGTCAAGGCCCAGCCTGTTACCATTGACTTAAGCCCCGAAGCGTTGAATGTGCGGTTGGGGACTTCATTTTCTGCAGATGAGATGGCACAGATTTTAGCGTCCGTGGAATTTGATCTGGATAAAAAGGACAATGGTGACCTGCAGGTTCATGTCCCCTCTTTCAGGGTTGATGTGACCCGTCCCGAGGACCTTTCTGAGGAAGTGGCCCGGTTGTGGGGGTATAATAAAATTGAAACCAGCTATCCTTTGGTAAAAGCACAAGGCCGACCCCTTGCCGGGCGTCTGGTGCTGCGCAGCAAAATCCGCCAGGCCATGACCGGATTTGGATTTTGTGAAGCCATCAATTATAATTTTATCCGTAAAGATGCCTGTGAGCGCATGGGTATTGAAGATACGGACAAAAGAACCCGGATGGTTGAGATTTTAAATCCCATTTCCGACCAGATGGCCGTTCTCAGAACATCATTGGTGCCTGGGTTGCTGGAATCCATGGCCAGGAACACGACCAAACAGGTGGATACGCTTAAGTTGTTTGAAATCGGCAAAATTTTCTATGACAAGGCGCCGGGGGAGCAGCCCGAGGAAGTAGAGATGCTCGGCGGGGTGATTACCGGAAGCCGTTGTGACCAGACCTGGTATT
>DATFIL010000249.1:0-3485 GCA_035270145.1 Desulfobacter sp.
TCAGGATTGCAAGCAATCCCTTTCTCGTTCGACTTGCATGTGTTAAGCACGCCGCCAGCGTTCATTCTGAGCCAGGATCAAACTCTCCAGTTATAATCCTTTACTAAAACTTTTTAAGGTCTGCACTTTAAGCTGTTAAGCTCAAGCGCATTGTCATTGACCCGCTCTTTTCTTTTTCACTGACCAATTTTCAAAGATCAAACTTACTGCTCCAAAAAAATCTTCTCGAAAACCGTTGGGCCGTTCCCGTGAAGCCAGAGCAATATCCTTCATTTTCTAATCAATGTCAAATCTTTTTTTAATCAAATCTCAATTTTTCTTTGGGTTGCCCCCAAATATGGTCATAGACCTGGTTCCAACACACTGAAAAATAATGAAAATATGACAAAACGCCCTTTTATCGGGCATAGGCAAAAAAAACGCTTTAGAATATCACCATATGCAGCCTTTGATCAAAATCCTGACAAAAATACGCCCGAACAATTAAAAAATCAAACTTGATCATCGGGTAAAAGACAAAGGTGAATTGACCTTGATTGATTGGAATAGCGATACGGTAACCCACCCCAGATATAAAATAAGCGCCCAGTTTGTATGCCAAACGAGTAGCTGTCAGGGTATTTTCCGGGGCCAGGCGACTGGCCCCGCATTGGCGATAGTTTAAACAACCCCGGATATGATTGCTCCCCCTAACCTCCGGGAACCGTATAGGTCTTACACGTTCCGCTTGAACAGGTACGTTCCTGGGTCTGTACGCCTTTAGCAACGTTTCCTGACGAGCCCATGGCATAGTTAGTGGTCGAAACCACCCGCTGGAACTCTTTGGAATCACATTTGGGGCAGACAATCTCCCGATCATTCTCTTCGCCCATAACAATCACTTCGAAAAATTCTTCACATTTACTGCATTTAAATTCATATATCGGCATGTTTATCCCTCATATAATAATAATTATTCACTAAAGATAAGCAGTTATAAAATTTGTCAAGACGCCTCTGCCGTATCAAGAAGTTCCCTGGCATGGGCAAGGGTGGCATCGGTGATCCGGCTGCCGCCAATCATCCGGGCCAGCTCCTTTACCCGATCGTCCTGACAGGTCAAGGGGGTAATGCGGGTGGCAGTTCTGCCGTCTGACACCTGTTTGGTTATCCTGAACTGATGATTGCCGTACCTGGCAATCTGGGCCAGGTGGGTAATGCAGATCACTTGTTGAACCCGACCCAGTTCTTTGAGTTTAAGCCCCACCTTGTCGGATGTCGCACCACCAATACCGGCATCCACCTCATCAAAAATCAGGGTCTCAAAGGACTGACCCCGGCAAAGCACAGCCTTAAGCGCCAAGACAATACGGGACAGTTCACCGCCCGAGGCTATTTTTGCCAAAGGCTTTGGGGCCTCCCCGGGATTTGGGGTCAGCAAAAACCGCACCCGGTCCATGCCGGCGGCAGATATTTTTTCATTATCCGCCGTTACAAGCTCGTCAGGGTCAACGCCTGGGTCCGTGGAAAAATCCACCTCAAAACTGGCCCGGCCCATTTCAAGGGCACCAAGTTCTGCCTTTGCCAGCCTGGCCAGGGCCAGCCCTTCTTTCTGCCGTCGCATGGACAGGGCCTTTGCCTTTTGGCGAATCCGGACCACCAAACCCTTTTGTTTTTGTTCCAGTTGTTCGATACGCCCCTCAATCCCCTGGATGTCTGTCAAATTTTCTGCCATGTTCCGGTATTGCACAAATATAGCGTCAAGACTGCCCCCATATTTGCGCTTAAGTTTGGCGATCTGATCCAGGCGTTGGTCCACCTGATCCAGGGACTGGGGGTCCAGATCAATGCCTGCGGCAAATGATCTGAACTCTGACACCAAGTCCTGAAGTTCATAGGATATTTCGTCCAGACGCCGGGCCAGGGCATCCAATTTTTCATCGCTCTCGCCAAACCGGCCAAACCGGGCAGACATGCCTGAAATCTGATCCAGCACCGAGCCTTCCCGATCATATAAATTATGTACCGCACTGTTTACTGTTTCAAAAATCTGCGCAGCATTCTGCAGTTGGTCGCGTTTTTGAAGCAGGTCTTCATCCTCACCGGGCTGGATATTGGCGGTTTCAATCTCATCCACCTGAAATTCAAGCAGTGCCAGTTCTTTTTCAGCCTCTTCCTTTCCGGCCTTTAAAGCGGCTATCTCTTTTTTCAAAGGAACGATCTGCCGGTACAACCCGGCCACATCTTTTCTCAAATCAAAGGTCCGGGCAAATTCGTCCAGGATATCCAGGTGCTGATCTTCCTTGAGTAGCCCCTGGTGGGCATGCTGACTGGATACACCGGCGATGTTTTCCGTCACCTGTTTTAAAAAATCCAGGGTTGTCTGGCGGGCGTTAACATAAATTTTACTTTTCCCTTCAGCAGATATCACCCGCCTGATGATCAGGCCGTCTTCAATATCCATATTCTGCCCTACCATGAGCCGGGCAGCATGGGAATCCGGGGCAATATCAAACACAGCTTCCAGTTCGGCATTGTCCTTTCCGGTGCGTACCAGATCCGCCGATGCCCGGGACCCCAAAAGCAAATTTACGGCCTGAATGATAATTGATTTTCCTGCCCCGGTTTCCCCTGTCAACACAGAAAGGCCGGAACCGAATTCAATACGCAAATCCTCAATAATCGCAAAGTTTTTTATGGCCAGAGCGTGCAGCATAAAATCTCCTTGCCCAAAAAAAACCCATGTGCAGCCAGGCAGCGGTCATGGCAGCCACAAGCCTGGGGATCCACAGCCAGAATGCAGGCAACCCCAAAGGGAGAAATAAGGACGGATCCTCAATCATAGCATGATTGATCCCGATAGATAATTGAAGCCGGGTTACAGCTTTCGGATCATGAGTACTATTTTTTGTCTCTTCAACGATAACGGCCGCCCCGTAAGCCAGACCGAAAACCGCCGCAGTCATCCAAAGCAATGCGCAGGATTTATCCAGTCCCAGAAGTCTTAAAACAGGGGCGCAAATCCGTGTCACGATCTCGATAAGATGAAAAATTCTGGCCAGTTCCATGGCCACCATCAACGACATGATAATACACAAAATCTTTAAGCACAGCCAGGCCGTCCCTGTGGCCCAGTCGATCAGCATGACGGAAAGAGGCCCTGGTGCCGCCTGCAAACCCGGTACAGCAGCCGGTCCGGCAATGCCGGGGTCCACCCCCATGATTCTCCCGCAGATCATGGTGACAACAAAGGACATGACCAGCCGAAAAACAACCGCGGTTGAAAACCGTAACCCTGAGTTGGCCTGGACCAGGCTTTCCTGGATCAGATTATGGGAAATCAGCGTAAACACGGCAATCAGAATCATATGCGCCATGGAAAACGGCATAACAGACAGGGCGGCCACAGTGCCGTAAATACCTGTAAAAACACCGATAACCAGAACAACGGCCGCAGAGGCCGGCAGATAAATCATGGTCATCATAGGCTGTAAAATAAAATCAAT
>DATFIL010000250.1:0-6742 GCA_035270145.1 Desulfobacter sp.
ATTAGAGGAAATTCTTTCCAGCCCGGTCTCCCTTTGCCGTCTGTGACCAGGACATCAGGATAATGTTTGGCCCCGATAAAAACCAGGGGACTGACAGCCATGTTTAGGAAACTGATCTGGGCACCGGGGGGTTCCGGCAGGGCTGCAATGACCGCATCTGCATCCCGGTTCATCAGTCGATCCATGGCTTGGGCAGGGTCTCCTGTTTCAAGGTGGATCTGCACCCCGGGGTGCATGGCCCGGTAGCGGGGGATAAATCCGGGCAGGATGCTGTAAGCGGCGGTTACCGAACAGTAAAGGGAAAGCTGGCCGGACAGGATCGCATCCTTTGATAATTCCCCCTGGAGCCGTTCAAAGCGGCCGAGTACATCCTCGGCATATTTTTTAAAGACCTGTCCGGCATAGGTCAGCTCCACACAGCGGTTGCCCCGGATAAGAAGCTGTTTTCCTACATCAGTTTCCAGGCGCTGGATCACCCGGGTCAGGGCTGACGGCGAAATATTGCACGCCTGGCTTGTCCGGGAGAAATGCAGGGAACCGGCCAGGTGGTGAAATAATTTAAGGGTTCGTATATCCATTTTTATTTTTTTATTTTTCACTCGATGATCGAGTTTCAGTCATAACTTGATCAATGATCAAAATCTGGCGTATTTTAAAAGAGTATTTTATTATATGCAATGTAAAATTGCAAATGATTCATTTGACGCAACAATGATTTTCAGTCATTTTATTCACGACATTCATTAATGTCTGAACGAAAACCTGGAAATTTTGTCGAATACAAGGCGGACGGAAATTTTAACCGGAGGAATACATGAAGTATTTCGAGAATTAAAATTTGCGCCCAACGAAGTAGTCGGCAAAATTTACGGTTTTCGGTCGGGCATTATTCACACACAAAGGAGACAAAATATGGGTACCAATTATTTTAATACGCTGCCATTACGGCTGCAACTTGAAGAACTGTCCCAGTGCCGGTTCATGGACCCTTCGGAATTTAACGGGGTTGAGGCGCTCAAGGGGAAAAAAATTGTGATTGTGGGATGCGGTTCCCAGGGGCTGCACCAGGGTTTGAATTTAAGGGACAGCGGCCTGGATGTGTCCTATACCTTAAGGGAGGCCGCTATTTCCGGAAAACGGCAGTCCTGGAAAAATGCCACGGAGAACGGCTTTGCCGTAGGTACATATGAACAGATGCTGCCCACAGCCGATCTGGTTATCAACCTGACCCCGGACAAACAGCACTCCAATGTCATTGAATCTATCATGCCGCTGATCAAAAAAGATGCCTGTCTTTCCTATTCCCACGGCTTTAATATTGTTGAAGAAGGCATGCAGATCAGAGAAGACCTCACCGTTATCATGGTGGCCCCTAAATCCCCGGGCACCGAAGTGAGAGAAGAGTACAAAAGAGGCTTTGGCGTGCCTACCCTGATTGCTGTACACCGGGAAAATGATCCCAGGGGAGAGGGCCTTGAACTTGCCAAAGCCTATGCGGCCGGCACAGGCGGTCACAAAGCAGGTGTTTTGCAGTCCTCGTTTGTGGCTGAAGTGAAATCGGATCTCATGGGCGAGCAGACCATTTTATGCGGGGTGCTGCAGACCGGCGCGCTGCTGTGCTATGACAAGATGATTGAAAGCGGCATGGATGAAGGCTACGCATCCAAACTGGTTCAGTATGGCTGGGAAACCGTGACCGAAGCCCTGAAACACGGTGGTGTTACCAACATGATGGACAGGTTGTCCAATCCGGCTAAAATCAAGGCCTTTGAATTAAGCGAGCAGCTCAAAGAACTCTGGACACCTCTGTACAACAAGCACATGGACGACATCATGACAGGTTATTTTTCAAAGACCATGATGCAAGATTGGGCCAATGATGACGCCAACCTGCTCAAGTGGCGGGACCAGACCCAGGATACGGCGTTTGAAAAATCGAATTCCCAGGATGCAGACATCCCGGAGCAGGAATATTTTGACAACGGCATTCTCATGGTGGCCATGATCAAGGCGGGCGTGGAATTGGCCTTTGATACCATGGTTTCAGCCGGTATTATTGCGGAGTCCGCTTATTATGAATCCCTGCATGAGGTGCCCCTGATATCAAACCTCATTGCCAGGAAAAAACTGTATGAAATGAATGTGGTGATTTCAGATACTGCGGAATATGGCTGTTATCTGTTTGCCCATACCGCGGTGCCACTACTTAAAGATTTCATGGCAGGCCTTGATGCCGATGTGATCGGCAAAGGCCTGTCTTGCGAAGACAACAGCGTGGACAACATCCGTCTGATCCAGGTTAATGATGCCATCCGGAACCATCCTGTGGAGGTTGTGGGTAAGAAATTGCGTGGATATATGGGGGCCATGAAAGCACTGCGTTAACCTGTGCCCATTAAAAAATTGCGTTTCGTCCAATTTTCGGTTAAATGAACCGGGTAAGCCGGTTATTTGTAATGTTCACGGCGGCGCCGCCGCCGTGAATCGCGGTGCTGGCTTCGTCCAGCACCGCGATTGGACGAAGCCCTTCGAACGGACAAAAGAGAGGAAAAAGTTACTTTACACCAAGGGAAAATATCGTGTCAGGACCAATCATGATATACTTTTAAGAAAAGAATTATGACCAGTAAAAACAGCAAATATATCGGTAAGTATCAGATCAACACATTTCTCGGCAGTGGCACCATGGGCCGGATTTATCGCGTCGCCATCCCGATACTTGAAAAAACGGCAGCTTTAAAATTGTTCACCCCCAGCCGGGCGTTGGTTGAAAAGGTCGGTTTAACATGTCTCCGGGAGCAGTTTATTCATGAGGCAGCGGTGATTGCAAATATCCGGCATCCCAATGTGGTGAGCATCTGGAGTCTTGAAGAAACAGCAAATGAATTGTTTTACCTGATGGAATATTACTGCCGGAATCTAGGACAACTCATCGGAGAATCCTATTGGGCAGACAGGCCCTCCAGAAAGGTGTCCGTTGACAAAGCCTGCCATTACCTGAACCAGATTATTGAAGGGCTTTGCCGCCTGCACGAGGCGGATATCATTCACCGGGATATAAAACCCTTTAATATCATGATTGCAGATACAGGAACGGTGAAGATTGTTGATTTTGGTCTTTCTAAACGAAGGGGTGAAAAACAATTTCTTTGTGCAGAAAAACTTACCATCGGCACACCGTTTTATAGTGCTCCGGAACAGATTGATTCTCCTGAAACCGTGGATCAAAGAGCAGATCTGTATTCTGCCGGGGTGATCCTTTACCGGATGGTAACAGGTTATCTGCCCGATAAAAATCCAGCCCGGCCCAGTGAATTAAATGCGCAATTGGATCGCAACTGTGACCGGTTCATTCTCAAGGCGATTGCCCCGCATCCAGATGACCGGTTTCAGACAGCGGACGCAATGTCAGAGGCATTAAAGGCGTTTTCCGTACAATATAAGGATGCCAGGCAGAGGGAATGTTTTGCGCCGGATGAAATTTCTCAGGAAGAAAAAACGGCTCCCCGGATCAAACCCACGCTCCCCATCAGATCCGAATCGTCCAGAATAGTTGCAAAAGATGCCGGCAAGGTTTTCAACCTGGATGATCTGCACCAACCGGCGGTCTTTGTTGAAAATGCGTTTCAAAAAATAAGTGATACCACGGTGATAGACCATGCCACCAATCTGGTCTGGCAACAATCCGGTTCCCGCTATCCCATGATGTGGGATCAGGCTCAACGCTATATCCGGATGCTGTCCGAATCCGGATTCGGCGGACGTCAACACTGGCGAATGCCTACCATTAACGAGATACTGTCACTGGTAAACCCAATGCATGATGACAATTTCTGCATGGAGCCTGTATTCTCACCCAATCAAAAGTGGCTCTGGAGCAGTGATACCCGTTCAAAAAGAGCTGTCTGGACCGTGGATGCTCAAATGGGATTTGTGAACTGCAGCAATATTTTTGATTATAATTTTGTCAAAGGGGTCTGTTCCGTAAAATAAAGACGAGGGGGGCTTATTTTTTTATGTCCGGATCTACTGCCTGGGCATATTTAAACGGCAGGCCTGCAGCCAGTATTTTTCGGGCGGCGATTTGATTGTCATAGTCTATATAGCGGATGTCCAGACAATATTTTTCCGTATCCCAGATCACATATTTAGCTCTGGGGTCGCCGTCACGGGGCTGGCCGACACTGCCGGCATTCACCATATATTTTTTATCTTTTTCAAGCTGAATCAACCCCGGATTCAATGGTTGAACCTGAATGTCGCCATCTTCAGGGAAAATAAGGCTTAATCTGTGGGTATGCCCTAAAAAACAGATGGATTCTTTTATCTGCCCAAACGCATGGCGCAATTCAGCGTCGGGGATTTGGTGAAGATAATGTCGAACAGAATCCGGCCAGAATCCATGGACAAAAAAAGCCTGATACCGAGAAAGATTAACGGGCAATCCCTTTAAATAGTCAATAGAGGCTGGTGACAATTTGGATAAGGTGTAATCTATAGATTTTTTTACATCCCTAGTATACCACTTATACACTTTTTTATTTACACAGGCCAGTTCATGATTGCCAAGAATCGATGGTATCCTGCTTGCGATTATTTGCTGGATAACCGCCTCGGAATCAGCGCCATATCCGATATTATCCCCCAGGGAAATAATTTTATTGACCGCCTGAAGTTCCATATCTTTCAGCACCGTTTTAAATGCCTCAATATTACCATGAATGTCTGAAATGACGGCGATTCGCATATTGTTTCCATGTTTGTTTAATCAAAAAATAAATGTAGCATGATGGATGAATTTTAACAATATTACAAAAGAGCCAAAATTAAAACTATGCAATACGACTCCAATTTGGTAAATCTATAGTACGTCACAGTATCTATAGTCACGATCTATAACAAAGACGACCTCTCTGCTCAGGCTGTGGCAAAAGGGCTTTGGTTTTTTTTCCCAGGGAGAAAACCGCAAATTTATATCACATTTTTTCCGGAGGTAAGATATGGACAGTAAAGAACTGAAAAAGTTGCTGGCCGGCTTATGCATTGCCGGGCTGCTCACCGGGTCTACTGCAACCCTTTCCGGCTGTACGAACGGAAGTGGCTGAGGAGACAAAAATTCGGGAACAGGTAGTTCCCAGAGTGATTCAAGTAATGATAACAGCGGTGCAGGTGGCACCGATGAGAAAAAAAGCACAAGCGGCTGAGGCTAAACATCAAGCATGCAGGCTGCATGCATTACGCGTGGCGACCGGCCCCATGAAGTGCCGGTAAAAAGAAGGACTCCAAGCGACGGTTAACTGTGAAAATTAACAACCATATTTCAACCTGTGATGTTTTAACACGGCATTTCCCCAATTGCCGCAGGATTCTGGGCGATATCACCTGGGACGGAATTCTTGCGGCATTGGGCAAACCAAGTCCTGAATCATTCATGCAATTCCTGGATGCCTCCGGACCTGACCCAAAGGCGCAACGCAAAGATATTGTGCCCTATATTTACGATCTGGCCTGTATTGAGCAGGGAATTTTCAAGCTATCCAACAAAGAAGCATCCGATTTATCCCCGCGCGAAACGGTTTTTGTCAATCCCAACCTGATGCTGGTCCCCGTGTCATGGAAGCATCTGCCCGATGCCATGACCGGGTATGGTAACAAGCCCCCGCAAAAGCCCGAGCCGGGAGAAGGCCATGTCCTTATATGGCGGGACCCTGTAACCTGTCATGTGATGTGCCGGGATGCAACCGACGATGACCTGTTGGCCTTAAAGCTGGTGGTCGAGGATATTGATTTTAAAACCGCTGCCCGCCGGGGCAAGACGTCAAGGGCCAAAATTCTGGCCGTCTTCCACCATGCCGTCAATGAGGGAATTCTTATCAATCCTAAGTCCCTTATCCGCCGGAACCCTGAACTATTAACGGATGCCCCAGGGTTTGAGTCTTATATGGTGTCGGACAGTTTTACCCTTCAATGGCACATCACCCAGGCCTGCGATCTTCATTGCAGGCATTGCTACGACAGGAGCAGCAGGCATTCGATACCCTTTTCCAAGGCCCTGGAGATGCTGGATGATTTCTTCGCTTTCACCCTTGCCGCGCACGTAAGAGGCCATATTACCTTCACTGGTGGAAACCCCTTGCTCTATCCTGAGTTTGAAAATCTTTATTATGAGGCCGCCCAGAGAGGATTCTCCCTTGCCATACTCGGGAATCCCGCACAAAAAGACTCCATTGCACGGCTTCAAGAAATCCAACCCCTGACCCACTACCAAATCAGCCTGGAAGGCCTGGAAGAATACAACGACTATATCCGGGGTATGGGTCATTTCAAAAAATCCCTTGATTTTCTGGACATTCTCCGGGAACAGGACGTTTATTCCATGGTCATGCTGACTCTGAACAGAGACAATATGAACCAGGTGTTACCCCTGGCTGAAATTCTGAGGGAAAAAACCGATTCTTTCACCTTTAACCGACTGGCCATGGTTGGGGAAGGTGCCGCCTTAACCCTGCCGGACCCCGGAGATTACCATCGGTTTTTACAAAAATTTGTACGGGCTGCCGAATCAAATCCGGTTATCAGAATGAAAGACAACCTGATCAATATCGTAAAGAATGACACAGGCGGGGATCTGTTTGGCGGCTGCACCGGATTCGGCTGCGGAGCAGCGTTTAATTTTGTCGCCCTCCTTCCAGACGGTGAAGTCCATGCCTGTCGAAAATTCCCCTCATATATCGGCAGTATC
>DATFIL010000251.1:0-5610 GCA_035270145.1 Desulfobacter sp.
TTATTTTGCCGGGATCCAGGGGGTAACCACATCTTCATGGGCGTTCATCCATTCCCGGGCCGCTTCCAGGGTACCTTTGTTGGATTCTTTGATGAACACCATTAAGTCGCTCAACTGATCATTGGTCAAAATCATATTTTCAAGAAATTGGGCCAATTCAGGCTTATCTTCGCGCAAATCTTTTCTGGCTTCGATATGGATATTGCCTTTGCCCCAGATCTGTTGCTTGTCCTGTTTCAAGAAGGTCAGATCCCAATAGCCGAACATGGAGTGAGGTTTCCAGCCGGTCACAACGATCCAGCGTTTGTGGTCCACTGCATCTTTCAATGCCGCGACCATGGCCGGACCGCTGGACGGCAGCAAGCGGTAACCGGCCTTATCCAGTCCATATGCGGGCATCACGGTCTCCTCGGTGGTTCTCATAACGCCGGCACCGGAATCAATACCGGTAATCTGATTTTTAAGCTTTTTCATCACTTCCGGTTTGAGCAGATCGGAGATGGTCTGTACCCCGGCATCATACATATATTGGGGAACCACCAGGCCGCTCTGGGTGCCTTTAAATACCGGACCAAGATCCAGTAAATCTTTCCCGTATCGTTCAATGTAGCTTTTATGCAGCACGGGCACCCAGGCCTCCATGAATGCATCCTTGTCGCCGTAAGCAACGGCGGTATAACCCGGCGCCGCGTCGGCGGCGGTCAGGCTTACTTCATACCCCATTTTATCTTCAAGTACAGCCTGGGCCAGGTGGGTGTAAGCCACACCCTCTTCCCAGTTGACATACACAAGGTCGGCGGTTTTGCTCTCAGCCCGGCAGGTATCCACAACCGGTCCGGAAAATAATGCGGCACAAAGAGATAATGCGGCTGCAAAAACAGTGAAAAAACGAGCTTTCATCTTCATAGTCTCCTTACTTAAATTTAATTAATTTTTAAACAGGCTCTAAAAACTTGATGATCTAATATAAACGATAGAATTCACTTCTGTCGCTGGGTGGCAGAGCCTAATGCCTGGGTAATACGGTCTAAAAAAATGGCCAGAATCACAATGGCGATACCGCTTTCAAACCCCAGATCAATCTTCATCTGGGTGATGCCTTTAAGCACCTGGTTTCCAAGTCCGCCGGCACCGATCATGCCGGCAATTACAACCATGGACAAGGCCAGCATGATGGTCTGGTTGACACCGGCCAAAATTGTGGGCAAAGCTACAGGCAATTCCGCCTTTAACAGCATCTGACGACCAGTCGCGCCAAAGGACAGGGTCGCCTCTTTGATCTCCAGGGGTACCTGCTTAATGCCCAGATTGGTGAGCCGGACCGCAGGCGGCAAGGAGAATATCAGGGTCGCCACGACGCCGGGCACCGGGCCCAGGCGAAAAAAAAGCACGGCCGGAATCAGGTAGACAAAGGCCGGCAGGGTCTGCATAAAATCAAGTACCGGCCGGACAAACTGCCAGGCAGTCTCGTTCTTTGAGGTCCAGATCCCCAGAGGAATCCCGATCACAAGTGAAATAAATACCGAGGCGATGACCAATGACAGGGTGTCCATGGTGTGGACCCACAGCCCCATATACCAGATAATCGGAAATCCAATGGCAGAAAAAATTGCAACACCCCTGCCGGCCAGATACCAGGCCAGGGCCACCAGTAAGAGGCACATCAGAGCCGGATGGAGAAAAATCAGCACCATATTGAATCCGTTGAGAACGGACTCCACCACCATGCCGATGATGTCAAAAAGCCAGTCTGCATTATGGGTCAACCAATTGATCAGTGTTTCAAACGCGCCTCCGATATCAAACACCGCCCTTATCTGTTCCATAATTATATACTCCTTATAATCAAATACTTATGTTCCATCACTCGACCTCACTGAGTATGGTCGGTGACAATTCATCATCTATATTTTTAGTGACTTCCGCGATCACGGAGGTGCGATCCACAACCCCGCGAAAGCGGTTGTCATCATCTATGACGGCAATGGGAATGCGCGTGCTCATGGCCGTACCGAGCAGATCGCATACAGCCACCCCGGGATTTGTCGTGTATACCTCGTCGATCAATATTTCGGTCAAATCTTTTTTCTTCTGTTTTTTTAATTGCACCACATCATCCAGGGTAACATACCCTTTCAAGCTGCGGTCGACATCCGTGACATACAAAATCGGCTTATCCGATTTTTCCATAGCGCGCAGGGCGGATTCCGGCCCCTCTTTGGGGATGGACAGGGTTTTAATCTTTTTCATAATTGATCCAGCCGTAATTACCCGGGTCCGGTCCACATTGCGCACAAAATCTTCTACATAATCATCCGCCGGTTCTGACAGAATCTCTTCGGGCGTTCCCACCTGCCGCACCCGGCCATCCGGCCCCAGGATCACAATCCGGTCCCCAAGCTTCAATGCTTCGTCCAGGTCATGGGTTATGAAGATAATGGTTTTATGCATTTTGGCCTGAAGGTCGATCAGTTCATCCTGCATCTGGTTGCGAATCAAGGGGTCCAAGGCGCTGAAGGCCTCATCCATAAGCAAAATTTCCGGATCATTGGCCAAGGCCCGGGCCAGGCCAACCCGCTGCTGCATACCGCCGGACAGCTCGCTGGGCAGGCTTTGCTCAAACCCTTTAAGCCCGACCATCTCAATGGCTGTCATCGCTTTTTCCCGGCGCTGAGATTTTTCCATCCCACTGATCTCAAGCCCATATTCCACATTATTGACCACGCTTCTGTGGGGCAAAAGTCCGAAATTCTGGAACACCATAGACATCTTAAACCGGCGCAGCTCAAGCATCTCTTCGTTGGACATTTTCATGATATCCTGGCCGTCGATCAAAATCTCGCCAAGGGTGGGATCAATCAAACGGTTAAGACACCGGATGAATGTTGACTTTCCACTCCCAGACAAGCCCATAACAACAAATGTTTCCCGCTCTTCAATGGAAAACGTAGCCCCGTTTATTGCTACGGTGCAGCCAGTTTTTTTCAAAATATCTGCTTTGGAAATATTTTTTTCAATCAAGGGCACGGCCCGCTTGGGATTGGGTCCGAATATTTTATAAAGATTTTTAACTTCTATCATGGGCATTGGCACATTCTCCTATTCCAAGTATTGGCTCAAACGGCGCCTGGTATAAAACAATACAATGCATTTTTGCAACAATAAATCATAAAATTCCACGCGTCCGGGTTGACCAAACCTTGTTTAACTGCCTGACAAGTAGCATCATAACAGTTTGTTTAGACATTATAAATTCATTAAACAATCAATCAAAAGGGCCACCAATCATTCAATTGGTGACCCCAAATATGCAATTTAATATTACATAGTATTCTATGCAAAGAGTCAGTCTATTATAAAATAATATTTCAAACAAGTTTTTAAAAAAAATCACGTGAAAGCGAGCAAAACAATATGATCCCAAAAAAAAATAATATTTCAAGTTATTGATCCTCTTTTTATTCTTTGTTATGCCTTGCTTGAAAAAAATTCTATTCTTCATCACAAAGGAGGCAATACGACTGTGGAAGACATCTTTGCATTGGGCGACAGTTTAGGACCAGCCAAGGTGATTCATGTCCATCAACCACACCTCGGCCTCAAAGGGGTACTCGTGGTAGACAATGTGGCCACCGGCCCTTCCATTGGTGGGCTGCGGATGGCGACGGATGTCAGCACGGTCGAATGTGCCCGCCTGGCCAGGGCCATGACTCTGAAAAACGCTGCAGCGGGGCTTCCCCATGGCGGGGGAAAGTCCGTGCTTTACGGTGACCCGCAAATGGATCCGGAAAAAAAAGAAGTGTTGATTCGTGCCTTTGCCCATGCCTTGCGTAATGAGAAGGATTATATTTTCGGTCCGGACATGGGCCTTAATGAGGAATGCATGGCCTGGATCAAGGATGAAATAGGTCGTTCCGTTGGGTTACCCCTTGAGTTGGGCGGCATCCCCCTGGACGAAATCGGTGCCACCGGATTTGGTCTCCAGCGTGCCATCGAGGTCGCCATTGAGTACTGCGACTTTTCCCTTTCCGGTGCACGCCTTGTGGTACAGGGATTTGGTGCAGTGGGCAGTCATGCCGCCCGATTTCTCTCACAAAAGGGGGCTATTCTGGTGGGGGTGGCCGATTCCAGGGCAACCATCCACGACCCGAATGGTATCGATGTGGAAGAACTGATCCGAATCAAGACGGACGGTGGCTCGATGCTGGATTATCCACGAGGCAAAAAACTCGAGAGAGAGGCGGTGATTGACATAGACTGCGACATCTGGGTGCCGGCCGCCCGACCCGATATCCTGCATAAGGATAACGTCCACCGCCTGAAAACCAAGCTGGTTGCCCAAGGGGCCAACATTCCCCTAACGCCTGAAGCAGAGCAGTATCTCCATGCCAAGGGGGTGCTCAACCTGCCCGATTTCATCGCCAATGCCGGCGGCGTCATCTGCGCTGCGGTGGAATATCACGGGGGGTCCCAAACAACGGCCATGGAAGAGATCAGCGATAAAATCAGCGCCAATACCCGCATCATGCTGGAGGAGGCCAAGCAAAAGAACATCCTCCCCAGGGAAGCTGCTCTGGATCTGGCGCAGCGCAGGGTAATGAAGGCAATGGCGTTCAAGCGCTGGGGGATTTTTTAAAATTACAAGGCGCCTTTCACTACGGGCTTAATAAGAATTTCTACACGCCGATTCATTGCGTCATTGGAAGATATTGGCCGAGATTCCCCATAGCCGACGGCTATGATTCTTTGGGTAGAAACCCCATTGTAAATTAATTGGTTTGCGACCACTTCAGCTCGTCGCTCTGATAGTCGTTGGTTATATGCTTGCGAACCTTTGTTGTCAGTGTGCCCGGCCACTTCAATGCGGGAATGGGGATACTTGATTAAAATATCCGAAATTCTGCTCAGTTCTGGATACGCCCCTGGTTTCAAACGGCTTGAATCGAAATCAAAATAAGCTTCTGATTTAAAGGTTGCCCTCAAAATATCCTGCTCACGCCGTATACTTGCCGATTCAGAAGCTGCCATTGCATGTCGCAACTCCCGCTCCTGCAAATCCATATATTTACCGACCTGATTACCTGTAAGCCCGCCGAGGGCAGCCCCGATACCCGCACCGATAAGTGTGGATTCCGTGTCTCTACCAATCACCTGACCTAAAATGGCGCCGACAGCGGCGCCGGTACCTGCTCCCACAGCCGTTCCTCTCTCCTGATTCGTCTGCATGGTTGCGCATGAAAAAAGAGTGGCCGATAAAACAATAACAACACCAGTGACAATTAATTTTTTCATTTGATCTTCTCCATAATATAATTTTATCTTCTAAAAACTTGATCATCGCGTTTCAGTATAAACAAAGATGTGCTGTAATATATACACCTGTCAAACAGAACTTTCAAAATTTGAAACTTTTTCTCTTTTTTGTGTCAAACATTATAGCAAGGCACCTGACGAAATATCCAGATAAAGATTAATTCTCTTGACAGGCTATTTTTTTCATGTATGATGGCTAATATTATTAACACAATTTAAGTGTTAGAGTTTCATCCTTAGATATTTTCCCCGAGAAATCAGTGATTATTCTTTAAGATCGAGACGACTTATTTATTT
>DATFIL010000252.1:0-2917 GCA_035270145.1 Desulfobacter sp.
CAAATTGACTTGAATCATTCCTTTTTGGACGTTAAACAGGGTCTGTTTGTGACCCTGCATAAAAACGGCGCTTTAAGAGGATGTATTGGTGTAATGGAACCGGTTGAGCCCTTAAAGACAGGGGTTGGGAAAACCGCAAAACTTGCTGCTTTCAAGGATTCCCGTTTCCCCCCCCTTGCCGGGGATGAATTTGACCAGGTAGACTTGGAAGTCAGTCTTTTGTCATTGCCTGAAAAATTTGAATACAGTACGGGAAAAGAGCTGGTCCAAGGGCTTGTGCCGTTCAAGGATGGCGTTATAATTAAAAAAGGAAGCAAACAGGCGACTTTTCTTCCCCAGGTCTGGGAACAATTGCCTGACGCTGCTTCCTTTTTATACCAATTGTGCATCAAAGCCGGGCTTGATGGCGATGAATGGATGAAAGGCAGCCTAATCGTCCATACTTACAGGGTGCATTCGTTTTGTGAAACTCGATGATCGAGTAAAAAATAATGCCGGGTACTAAAAAATTTATGCGCATAGATCAGGAATTACTGGAAGTCATTTTATCCATTGAAAATAAAGATGAACTGGACTGTTTTTTTGAAGAACTTTTTACACCGGCGGAGCTTTCAGACCTTTCTTTGCGCTGGAAGCTTTTAAAAGATCTGCATGCGGGGATGACCCAGCGGAAAATCGCTGAGAAATACGGTATCAGCCTGTGTAAAATTACAAGGGGATCAAAGGTGCTTAAAAAAGATGGTTCTGTTGCACTTAAAGTACTGGATTCAATGAATTAATACTCGATAATCCAGTTTTTGAGGATTAAAAATTTTTTCCAACGCCGAAGTTTGGCAAATTAACAAAAACTGGATCATCGAATAATAAGTTCCAGGGCCAGTTCGGACCATAATTCCAGATCAAGTTGGGAAAGCGTTTGTGTTGCATGCCAGGTAAAGCTGTGCAATTCATCCCCAGGCAGATAGCTTTCCGGGTTTTGTGTTCTGATCAAAAAAACCGCCCCCATGTGAACGCTGCCCACCGGTGTGATATCTTCACTGATAATACCTATGAATTCAATGGGATCAGTTAAAACCCGCCGAGATAGTTCCTCATCCAGTTCCCTTTGCATGCCGGTTTTTAAAATGTTTTCAAAACTGTCCGCTCCCATGGCCGTGTCTTCCGGGTTGATATGGCCGCCGATCCCGATGGACCACAGGTCATGAAGCCGTTTTTCGCTGCCCTGCCTGTTGTAGGCCGCTGTCATGCCGCCATCGGCTGTCTGCAAAAGAATATATGGGATGATCTGTTTTTTTTGTCTGTCTTCTTCGGCAATGCTTCGGCGGACAAAGGAAAATTCAGCTTTGGTACATGTGGCGGCAAATGTGGAAAAATTCATTGGACGGACGGTTCTTTGGGCTACCCAGGATGCGGGAAGGTTTTTACGGTTAATGCATAAAACCTGTTCTTGTTTTTTGTTCATAATTATTTTTCCCGGTTTGTATTAATAATGGACCGGTTGTAACATAAATGTTTCCCGAGGCATATCTTAAGCAGTACAATCAAATGTGAAAATAAGGTTAATCTCCGATAATTTTTATTTTTTAATTTACCACGAAGATCATGAAGAGCTAATATCTTTGTGGCAAAAAAAGCAAGCGTCAGTGGTTCCCATGGCCTTTTTTTTCGGTCTGTGGTATGTGAAATCCGTTTTTATTAAGCGGTTGATGAGAGATGAGGATTCTAAGAGCTTGTTTAAAGATACGTTATATTGCTAAGACTCGATGATCGAGTAAGAAAGATGTTCTAAATGGATTTAAAAGGATGGAGCGGGAAACGGGATTTGAACCCGCGACTTCGACCTTGGCAAGGTCGCACTCTACCACTGAGTTATTCCCGCTCAGTTGAAAGGCGAATTACTTTTATAAAAAAAGTTGTGTCTTGTCAAGCAAAGATTTAGCAACTATTCATAAAATTTTGGATATACAGGAGATGAAGACAAAATGACTCTGGGAAATATTCTGGTCACCGGCGGCGGCGGCTTTCTGGGCAAGGCGTTGGTCAGAAAATTAGTGGATCGAGGGGAGAATGTTTTTTCATTTTCCCGGTCCCGATATTCGGAGCTGGATAAACTGGGTGTTTCCCAGATCCAGGGGGACCTTGCCGATGCCGGTGCTGTGGCTGATGCCTTAAACGGCATGGACACCGTGTTTCATACTGCGGCAAAACCCGGTATCTGGGGCGCTTATGATGAATATTTCCGTATCAATGTCACCGGAACCGTGCATGTCATTGACGCCTGCATGAAAAATAAGGTTGGCCGGCTGATTCATACCAGTTCGCCTTCGGTGGTGTTTGATGACAAGGATATGCACGGGGTAAATGAGTCGGTCCCCTATCCGGATAAATATCTGGCCCCCTATCCTGAAACCAAAGCGCTGGCGGAAAAAGAGGTGATTAAAGCGGCGGGGCAGGGGCTTTCCGTAATCATTTTACGGCCCCATCTGATCTGGGGACCGGAAGATAACCACCTGGTGCCGGGTATTATCAGTAGGGCTAAACGGCTGAAGATTATTGGCCCGGATACGGATCTTGTGGACACCATTTATGTGGATAATGCAGCCGACGCCCACATTCTGGCTGCTGAAAAGCTGTCCCAAAATCCTGATCTGTCCGGAAACATATATTTTATCAGCCAGGATGAACCCATGTCCAAATGGACCCTGGCCAATGCTTTTCTGGCAGCCGCAGGACTGCCGCCCATTAAAGGGCATGTGTCGGGGAAAACTGCCTATGCGGCCGGATGGTTCTTTGAACTCATTTATCGAATTTTTGGTATTAAAAAAGACCCCCCCATAACCCGGTTTGCTGCCAAAGAACTTGCCACCTCGCACTGGTTTGATATCCGTCGGGCTAAAAATGACCTGGGCTATGTGCC
>DATFIL010000253.1:0-4406 GCA_035270145.1 Desulfobacter sp.
CAGCAATTCCAGAAGCGTGTCCAAGGACGGGGATATGCGGTTGCGTTCAATCTGGGACAACAGACTTGAACTGACCCCGGCTTTTGTTGCCACATCTTTGATGGTCAGATGCCGTGAATTTCGAATGGCCCGCAGCAACGGACCCAGTTTAATTTTCATTCGCCCACCAAATTCAGTATTGTTAATTTATATTAAATAATACTGAATATTTTCCTGGTGTCAATATTTTTTAACTGAACCACGGGAAGCATGAAAGGACACGGGGATGAATTTGGATTTTAAAGAAGATACTTAATTGAGCGCTTTGCGCTCTAACTTTCAGTGCTTTCCGTGTCTTCCGTGGTTATAAAATAATCCAGAAGCCCCTGGCGCTGATATTGAATAAGTATTGATTCCAGGGCAGAAAGGTCGGACAATTCTACGACCAGGTCATGGGTGACCCGCTCTTGATAATCCGTTCCGGCAATTGTGGTCTTCAGGGCACTGATGCGGTTTAAAAATGAATCATTCAGACTGTAATCCAGACAGATTTGGAAAGATTGTGTCTTCACCAGCCGGACAAGGGGGGCCTGGTCAATGGCTTCGCTCACAGCCAGGGCGTAGGCCTCAATCAACCCTCGAATCCCGAGCTTCACCCCGCCGAAATACCGGGTAACAACCGCCGCAGCACAGGTCATATGATGGGATAAAAGCCCATTGAGCATGGGCTTGCCGGCCGTACCCGGCGGCTCACCCGCATCGGAGCAATGACTGATCTGTCCGCAATCGCCCACCACATAAGCCCAGCAATTATGGGTGGCGGTTTTGTGTTCCTTGGAGACATTGGAGATAAATTCCTTTGCCCCTTCAATGGTATCCGCATAGCTGAGCCGACAGACAAACACGGAACGCTTGATTTTTATTTCCGCCCGGCGAACGGGATCGGACTCAGACCGCCCCACAGAATAAAAAACCGGTTTTTCGCAATCCGTATTCATGGATCATGGTATAGTACAAATCAAACTCAAATAAAAGGCCGAATATAGCCCTAATTACCAAACAGGTCATGGCCAAACAGATCATAGGATTGAGGGCAAGCTTTTCTGGCGTGAAGGGTGAAGGCTTTGATCATCAATTTTCTGAACCTCTGAATATACGCCAGAGTATTTTGGTCCGGGTCAGATCTCTTTTTATCCCAATCCACGTAAATCATAGACACGATTTTATCGTCCACAAATACGGGAAAAATGCCGAAGCCCTTTATCAGAAATGGGCGGGCTATCTGTTCCATGTACCAGGAAGGAATTTGCTGCCGGGAAAACTCTTTTTTGGTCTCTTTGACAATAATATCTGTGTTCCGGTCGATGGCGTTGTTGAAAATGCCCGATGCCGGTTCAATTTTGAATCCCAAGATTTTACCGATTCCATCCGTTCGTTTTTCTCCCCGGACAAACCGGGGCACCATGGCGTTGGTCTCTTTTTTTCTGATACTGATGACAATCTGATTAAAATAAAAGCACTGCGCCATGGTGTCGATTAACCGGGTAAAAATTTCATGGATACTCAGATTCTCATCTAACGCAGCTTCCACATGGCTGATACCCAGATCCAGTTCTCTTTTGTTTTTTATCTCCGGATCATTTTTCAAAGGTGTGGTTAACACAGGATCAATGCCTAACGTTTCAGCATGCCTGATCACTCGATCCAAGCCTGTACAACTCAACGCCATTGCCTGCCGGGCATCAAAATCCAAAATGCCGCGGTACTTATCCACAAGGTTATCTGCGGCATCAAGGGCCATCGCCTCATTTCCCAGCATAGGAATATTACATAATTCATAAACAAAGGCACACAGATACCGGACCTCTTCTTTTGGGGCAATCTTTATACTCTGTCCGGCAGTCAAAGTAACCGGCCGCATGGCCTGGACAATTCTCTGGGGGAAATTAAACTTCAAAGCAATCATCTGTCCGAGCTCAAAATAGGTTAAGCCCAAAATCCTTTTAGCCGCAATTTCCCTTGATAGCCCGCCTTCTTCCAAGGCGACCTCCACCTTGATGTAAGTATTGGGGTCCAGAAGCGCCACCAGGTATTCTCCCAACTCATACAGCATGGCTGAAATGGGGAAGGCATCAGAAGATCTGCCGCCCTTTTCCCTTTCAATCTGCCTGGCAACATCACTTCGATGAAGGCTTCTGAGCATTTTATCCTTCAGAAGCCGAGAATTTGCCTTTGACTTCATCATTTCAAAAATTTTAAGTCCGGCGACCAGTTCCCGAATTTCATCAGTACCCAATATAATCATAGCCTCGGAGATGCTTGAAATACCTTTGCTTGAAAAATGTCGGTAAAATGAGGAATTCACGAGTTTCAACACCTGTGCGGTCAAACTCAGGTCATTAAGAATCACCCGGGCAATATCCCCTGCAGAGGAATAATTCATATTCAGTATCTGATTAACGTTATTGATCTGTTGGGAAAAGGTTAAAAACGCCTCCCTGCCCTGCATTCTTTTTATAATACCACTTAAGTAGACCCGAAAATCCTTTGGGTTCGAACGTATGCTTCCCTGAAATTTTTCCGGGGCACTTTCATCCCTTTCGAGCAGCTCCTCAATGCAAATAACGTCCAGATCTATACCGGTATGGGAGGAATCCCTGTCGTCCATTCATGCTCCATGCTAAAACTTTACTTGAAAGTTATAAAAAATCGTTCTTATAATATCACTTAATCTTAGACATATTGTGTTATCTTTTCAAATGATTTAACCCTCTCATAAAACCGGGACAAGCCATGCACAACTCGTCAGTACCCCCAGAAAATACCCTGGCTGCCAAACTCACTAGGATGAAAACAGCCTTTTCCAACTACAACGTGGTGAGAATGCGTGAGGCGTTGCGTTACCTTTCAGCCCCGAAGCTTGAACTTTTTATCAAAATTCCTTTTCTCATCCACATTAACCATCCGCAATTTCCGGGGTATGTGCCTGAACCGCCTGTGGCCTGCGGCATCTATAATTTTAAGAATTCGGGATTTTACAAAGCGGTTCTGGACATAGAAGATATACCCCGGGATATCCTCGAAACTGAAACAGACATCAAAGATCCCTGCATCCTTGGTTTCTACCACATCGGTTCATTAGGGACCTTTACCCAATCGGCCCAGTCAGATTTTGATTACTGGGTTATCATTGACAGAACATGCTTTACGGAACAACGGTATTACAATCTTGAAAAAAAACTTAACCATATCGTTAAATTTTCCAGGGAAAACTGTGATCAGGAAGTAACCTTTTTCATCATGGATCAGACTGATATCCGGAAAGACTGCTATGCCGGGTTTGACGCACCTGAAACAATGATTGCCCCCAAGTTGTTCCTTAAAGAAGAATTTTATCGGACGTTTTTAATGATTGCCGGCAAGATCCCGATCTGGACCATTTTGCCGGCAAATATGCCGCAGGGTACATACGACCGCCTGGTTGAACACCTGTTCCGGCAGCCTGAACTTGCGTTTTTATTAAAAGATTTTATTGATCTTGGAAAGGTGGAAATGCCGTCGGCCAAGGACATTTACCAGGGCATCCGCTGGCATATCTGTAAATCAAAAGAAGATCCCGTCAAGGCCCTGCTTAAGGCCACCATGATCCTTTCCCACACAATGAACGAGAAAAATAGCGGTATGCTCCTGTGTGACGAACTCAAGCAAAAATTTGCAAAAGCAGGCATTGATGACTGTGAAAGTGATCCTTATAAAATTATGTTTGACAGGGTGCTGCACTACCACAAGGTCCATGCCCACGATGGGCTCAAACTTATAAAAACCGCCATATTTTTAAGGCTTTGCAGTTACCCTGAAGTCAAGCTGCCGGAACCGGGATCACCTAAAAAACAATTGTTAGACAAATATATTCGAACCTGGAACATTCTTCCGTCCGAAATCAAAAAACTGATGTCGTATCCAAGCTGGCCTGAAGAGGGAAAGCAACTCCTTGACACAACCTTAATCCAACGCCTGGCCAGAATGTACGAACAGATCAACGCCAAAGGAAAGGCCATTGAAAAAAACCTGCCCCCGGCGGAACAAAGAAATATGAAGATTCTCAACAACAAAGTCAAATCGTGCCTGAACACGGAATCCGGCAAAATTCCGGCAAGTTCAAATTTTTTGACACGACATGCCCTTCCATTTCTTTTGATAACAAAAAGTTCAATGGGGAAATGGATATTAAGCGCCGCGCTTTCAAACACAGTCCATGAAAGCGTTGTTCACAAATCCAAGGCTTTCATGGGCCTGATGGGATGGATCATGGAAAACCGGCTTTATCGGAGAAATAAAACCCATATCAAATTGGAAACCAAGCTTAAACTTTATGAAAGCAGGGATCAAGCAGTATCCACAGATGCCCTCTACCTGGTCATGCAGCC
>DATFIL010000254.1:0-2813 GCA_035270145.1 Desulfobacter sp.
TTTCAGCATGTGCCAGGGAAGAGGCATACCCTTTGAACCCGTGGGTATCCTCGCAGGAGTTAATGGCACTGGAGGCAAAAAAACCTTCCACCATGGTCTTTTTTCCATGACGGATCAACCCCATGAACAGCACCGGAACAAGACTAAGCCCGTTTTTGCCGGTTTCAACACTGAAGTCCAGGGGGGCTTCGGTCTGGTAGACGGCAAACAGACTGTTTTGGACAGGCATCAGCTGAACAATTTCAGGATGTTCATGGTGATGATGGTCGTGATTATGATCACTACAATGGTTGCACATGATCCTTAAAGCCTTTCATTCTCGAGTTACAGCCTTTTGAGGGCACATGCCCTTAAAACATAAGGTCTTTGCCTGCAAATACCACAGACCTTGTGCCCTAAAAAACAGTTTAAGCCCCCAATATTACCGAAATTTATTTTAGAATTAAAGGTTTTTGAAAAAAAACCTAAAAGCCGGTTTAAAAATCAGGGTTGCCGTTAAAAATGCCTTATAATTTTTCCGGTTTCAGTGCGATTGAATGGTTTTTTAAACACAATCTTTTTCGGCCGTTCGTAGCGATCCAAATGCTGGGCGCATAACTGTACCACACTTTTTTCAAGGCCTTTATCAGCCACGGCTTCAATGACCAGCACCAGGCGGCGCCCAAGGGTCTCATCGGGCAGGGAGTCAATGAAAAAAGGCTGTTCAATGACATCTCCCAACTTTTTTTCGATGGTTTCGGGAAAATATTTAATGCCGCCTGAAATGATCACATGATCGACCCGGCCCAGAATACGAAAGGTGGTGCTGTCAACGAGTTCTGCCAGGTCGTTGGTGGTAAGGAGGGCACCGGACATATCAGATTCATCCGGACCAAATCCGTTCAGACCCGGCATATCAATGGTAAGGCACCCTTCCGGGGAGAGCCCCACCGAAATATCTTCCAGGCAGTGAAAAAAATCAGAGCCATCCGGTCCATTGATCCGGCGAAGGGCGATATGGGTGGCGGTTTCGGTCATGCCGTAGCTTGCAAAACAGGCTGTGGGCACTGTTTGAAGTTCGGTTTCAAGGATCGCCGGAAGAGCGGACCCGCCGATGAGCAAAGACCCGAGCGCTTCAAACCGTTTCGGATATTCCAAAAGCTTTGTCACCTGGTTGGGCACCATGGCGGCGAACCGGAAGGGGGTGGCCCGGCATTGGGCAAGACAAGCAAAATCATCGGTTGGTTCTGCGGTGCACAGATCAAGCCTGCCCAAAAGTGCCCGGATCACCATAAGTTTTCCTGCGATATACCTTAAGGGCAGACACAGCAGGATGCGCTGCCCGGGTTGCAGTTTAAAAAATGCAAGGGTGCGCATGGCGCTTTGGGCCACAAACGTTTTCTCCAGGAAAATGGCCTTGGGCGGACCTGTGCTGCCCGAGGTGTACACGGTGATGACGTTTTGCGGCCCATACCATTGGGCCAGAAAATCAATGACATCGGATTCAATGCCCGGGGGGCAGACCTCACGTCCCTTTTGCAAAAGCGTTCTCACCCGGTGTACGGTACCGTTGAGGCATAGGGTATCCGGAAAAAGATTCACAGCCTTAAAAAATTCCCGGAAAGATAAACCGTTTGCCCGGATCAAAAAAGAGTTCTTCCCCACGGATTTCCAGGGGGGAGGCCATATTATTGGTAAATAACCGCCCCGTACCAAGGCCCTGGTGCAGATGGGGCTGCTTTAAAAAAGCCCACTGGGCAATGGCATTTAAACCAAGGTTGGATTCAAGGTAGGAGGTGACCCACCAGCCGATCCCCCTGGCATCGGCCAGTTCAATCCATTCGTCACACCCTTCCATCCCACCGTGCAGGCTGGGTTTCAGCACCAGGTAATGGGGAGCCAGGGTGTCCAGAAGATGAATTTTTTCTTCACGTTCTCTAATCCCGATGAGTTCCTCGTCAAAGGCAATATCCAAGGGTGACTGTCTGCACACCCTGGCCATGTGCTGCCACTGTCCTTTGGCGATGGGCTGCTCAATGGAGTGAATGTTCAATTCTGCCAGCTGCCCAAGCCGCTCCAGAACCTCGTCAGGGGCAAACCCGCCATTGGCATCCACCCGTAAAATAACATCGTCGGCACTGTATTCCGCCCTGATATCTTTAAGAATGGCAAGCTCTTCAGCAAATTGAAGCGCCCCGATTTTAAGCTTAATGCACCGCCACCCCAAATCCAGTTTCTGCCGGACCTGTTCTTTCATGGACGAAGGTGCCCCCATCCAGATCAGTCCGTTGATGGGGATGCCTTTATCCCCCCGGGTGAAGCTGGAAGGAAAAAGAATCTGCGTGCCGGTCTGTTCCAGATCCCTGAGGGCGGTTTCCACGGCAAACCGGAGCGAAGCGGGTAGACCCTCCTGCTGATCCGCCTGGGCACAAAATCCATCCGGGTCTGCAGTAAGAGCGGCAAGGGCCTGTTCCACCTCAGGAATGGTCTCAGCGCTCAACCCCGGTAAAGGCGCGCATTCCCCCACCCCGCCCCAGCCCTCTTTTTCCAGAACAAGATACCAGACCCGGCGGTGTTTCAGCACCCCCCGGGATGTCCCGGCCGGCTGCTTAAACTGTAAATTATGTTCAATAACACGTGCTTTCATGGCTTGAATCTATTCAAACTCCAAGAAGAATATCTATTTTATATTCACCACGAAGATCAGGAAGAACACGAAGTTTCTTGCTCTAATATATTCGTGAACTTCGTGCTCTTCGTGGTGAAATAGACTTTTTAATACTTATACTTATGATATTCGAATCAGGGGAACTTCGGAAATTTATTAAAATCAG
>DATFIL010000255.1:0-2202 GCA_035270145.1 Desulfobacter sp.
AATCTTCAAACCAGTCATCGATAATTACCGCTATCTTGCTCATGTTTTTTCCTTTCCCGGCATATTCCTGCCGATACTGTGGTTATCTTTATCTATTGTAAAAGTATCTGTTGGAAATCTGCTTTTTCAAACGGCTTCCCCCAAAAAAAGGGTTAAAAGACCCAGATAAATCAGTAGACCCAGAATATCATTCAAGGTGGTTATAAACGGACCGGTGGCAAGGGCAGGATCGATGTTGCATTTTCGTAAAACAAACGGTACGGCTGAACCGGTAACACCGGAATTTAAAATAACCAATGCGCCGGCCAGCGCCACAATACCTCCCAGGGCATAGTCGGAAAACCAGAAGCCCACAATCAGTCCCAAAAAAAGCCCGCAGACGATGCCGTTGACAAACGCAACCCTCATTTCCAGCCAGAGCCGCTTTTTAATATTAATAAGACTGATATCACCCGTAGCCATTCCCCTTACAACGATAGTGGCCGCCTGGGTCCCTGTATTGCCGCCCATACCCATGATCACAGGAAAGAAAAAAGACAATGCAAGGATCTTTTCCAGCGTTGTTTCAAACTGGTTGATCACAACAGCGGCAACAATACCGCCCATTATCCCTGTTATAAGCCATGGAAGACGCGCCCTGGATATTTTCAGGGTGGATTCTTCGGCAATTGGTTGCCCCATGACACCGGTCATCAAAGACAGATCTTCGTCCAGCTCTTTTTCGATGACATCGATGATATCATCATGGGTAATGCGGCCCAGCAGCTTACCATGGTCATCCACCACAGGCATGTTGACCAGGTCATGCTTTTTGAAAAGTCCGGCGACTTCTTCTTGATCCTTTTGGGCATGGACAAAAATCACTTCAGGGTTCATAATATCTTTGATCCTGCGATCAGGCGACTCAACAAGCAGATCCTTCAGGGACAAGACACCAGAAAGCCTGTCCAGGTAATTCACCACCCAGACATGATACAGATTTTTTACCTTTTGTTTTTTTTCACGAATTATTTTAACTACATCCCCAACTGTTTTGTCTTCTGATACGGCAATAAATTCCAGATCCATTATGCCGCCGGCCGTCTCTTTCCCGTATTTCAGGAGATTTTCAAGTTCCCGGGACACATTACGACCGAGCATCTCAAGAATATCTTCGGTTCGTTCCTCTGAAAGATTTCCCAAAATATCGACAGCATCATCAGACGGAAGCTGCTGAAGAATGTCGGAAAGCAGCGGGTTATCCAGACCGGCAAGAATCTGTTTCTGTACCGGAGACTCAATTTCGGCCAGAACTTTCCCGGCCTGTTCAACAGTGAACGCAGTAAACATAAAAACCCGTTCACCAGGTTCCAGATGCTCAATAACATCTGCCATATCAGCAGAGGGGCATTCATCAAAAATCCCTGCCAGAGCACCGGCATCATGATTTTGAACGGCACCTCTTATCCGTTTGAAAACTGATTTTTTATCGGTCATATGCATTTATCTGCACCGATCACTAAGCCGAAGATGACAAGCGTTACAGCTATATGAAGCATTGTACCTATCTTTTCCTAAGAAGTTTATCAAAATTTTTGGTGCGGTGCCACTTGTTTTATAATCTGGAAAACTACCAGTGGAACAAGGCTCTTGCCAAGGATAAACGACCACATTTTTTCGTTTAACTTCACATCATTCCAACCGAACCAAACAGCTGGAACCGAACTCAGGTTTCAATATCTTTTTTTTTCATCCGACCATTATTGCTACCGCCTGTGCCGGAAGCATCAGGGTGGTGTCTTCCACAACAAAACCATCTGCTGATGACAGAATCATTTTTTTATCTTTTGCAGCAGCACAAGAAATTGTTTGGGGAGTCTCTGCAAAATTGCAGGCCACCAGCACCGGTCCCCGTGCCATGGTCAGCCAGCGTTCTGTTTCGTTAAACAAAACAGATACCCGCTCCATTTCGCCATCCGTCAAGGGTGACAAGCGACGCCGCAGCACGATGAGCGATTGGTGCCACGCCAGCATACGGCTGCTGTTCTCCTTTTGCAGTTCATCCCAATGGAGCCTGGACTGCACAAAGGTTTCTTCCGCCTGGGGATCGGGAATCATTTCGCTTTCCCATCCGAATGCGGCAAATTCTTTGCGCCGGCCGCGCTTCACCGCTTCTCCCAGTTCGGGTTCCCGGTGATCGGTAAAATACATAAATGGTGTTGA
>DATFIL010000256.1:0-3395 GCA_035270145.1 Desulfobacter sp.
TGTGATTGTCGCTACCCAGATGCTGCATTCCATGATTCAGTCACCACGGCCTACACGGGCGGAAGTGTCTGATGTGGCCAATGCCTGCCTGGATCATGCTGACGCCTTGATGTTATCAGGTGAGACGGCCAATGGTAAATATCCCGTGCCGGCGGTGCAGACCATGGCCAGGATTGCCCGCGAGGTGGAGTTAACAAGAAGCTCATTCATTGACACGCCCTATTCAAGTAGAGGCAACTTGACGGATTATCTTGCCAAGGCCGCAGTGAAGTCTTCCCTGCGTTTGAACACCAGGGGCATTGTGGCGGATTCACTTACCGGGAAAACCATTCTGTCACTGGCCGCCTATCGGGGGGACAGCCCGATTTTTGCTCAGGTTTACGATAAAAAAGTGATGCGCAGGCTCTCCTTGTCTTTTGGGGTTTTTCCCGATTACATTCCTCTTGGGCCAAATCCAAGAGAGTCAGTTACAGGCGCAATTTGCCGTTTAATTGAAGACCAGAATTTTAACGATGACGACTTGATTATTGTGCTTTCCGGCAGTTTTGGGCCTAAACTTGGCGCCTCTTTTATTGAAATCAGCAATGCAAAAAATTTCAGTGACCAATGTATATTGAACCAGGAATAAGGGCCATGGAAAAGACTGAAAAAGTAACGGAAATTGAATTTGTATCATACACTGAGAGTGTGCCGGGAATTCTGGAAATGATCCTGGTGGATGAGCAATTAAAAGACCAGGAGACCATCCTTCTTAAGCCTAACCTGGTCAATGCAAGCCCGTTTCCTGTCACCACGCCTCCCCAACTGGTCGAAGCGGTGATTAAATATCTCAGAAAACATTCTTCGGCCAGGCTGATCATAGCAGAAGGGTGCGGAGACAGTGTAATGGACACCCGGGAGGTTTTTGCGTCACTTGGATACAACGAGTTATCAAAAAACATGGATGTGGAACTTCTTGACCTTAACCACGCCCCCCTGGTCCGGCTGGAAAATAAAGGAAATAAAATTTTTCCGGAAATGTTTCTGCCGGAAATTGCCTTTGAAAGTTTTATAATATCCCTTCCCGTGTTAAAAGCCCATTCCCTGGCCGTCATTACCGGAACCCTGAAAAACATGATGGGATTTGCGCCGCCAAAGCACTACGCCGGGGGCGGATCATGGAAAAAAGCCGCTTTCCATGCCAGAATGCAGCAGTCTGTCCGGGAACTGAATTCCTATCTTGTCCCGGACTTTACTCTCATGGATGCAAGCGTGGGGCTCAGCCAGTACCATCTGGGAGGTCCTGCCTGCGATCCGCCGGTAAAAAGGCTGCTTGCAGGTTACGATCCTTTTGAGCTGGATCAGGCCGGAGCCCGTCTCCTTGGGCTGGATCCCGACAGGATTGCCCATATTTTTCCCATGTAATCTTTCCCTCTGACTTTTTTTAAAGCTTGAGGATTGGGCCCGTTTTCAGTATTAATATTTAGTTCCTTTAAGTCTGAACAACTATGGTTGTAATAGCCGAGTCATTTTTTTAATACCGATATCCCTTTTTAGGAGGAACGCATGGAACCCATATATAATCAGGTGCAGTCAGAGTCTGCACATTCTCAAATTCAGCCGAAAAATGTCGTAAAAAACCTTGGAAAAAGGGGGTGGGCATGAAGTGGATGCAGTTTCTTACTCCCGCCAAATCAATTAGCCCAAAAGAAGCCCGGGAGTATGTTGCAAAGCATTCTGACGAAGATTTTACCCTTCTGGATGTCCGCCAGGATTCGGAATACCAGGAGGCGCATCTGCCGGGCGCCGTACTCATCCCTTTGCCCCAGCTTTCCGACCGCTTAGAGGAGATTGACGCTGAAAAGCCTGTCCTTGTATACTGCGCCATTGGCGGGCGCAGCCGGGTTGCCGCTCAGATGCTGTCTGGAAAAGGGTTCAAAAAGGTCTACAACATGTCAGGGGGAATCAAGGCCTGGCAGGGAAACAAGGCAGTGGGGCCCCAGGATCTGGGTTTGCATATTTTCAGCGATGTGGAAAATCCCTGCGATGTGCTGAAAATCGCCTATTCCCTGGAACAGGGGTTGCGAGAATTTTATCTTAGGATGGAAAAAGAGAGCGAAAGAAAAGAAGTAAAATCCCTTTTTGCAAAACTTGCAAAAATAGAAATCAAGCACCAGGAAGAAATCCTGGCAGCCTATGGGGAATATTGCACAGAACCTGCCGACAGGCAGGCGTTTGAGCTTGAGGTTGAGACGCATGCCATGGAAGGGGGGCTTTCCACGGAAGAGTACCTGGCGCTTTTTGACCCGGATCTTTCTTCGGAAAAGGATGTGATTTCCCTTGCCATGTCCATTGAAGCCCAGGCCCATGACCTGTATATGCGCCTGGGGGCACGGCTTGAAAATATTCAGGCAAAGGAAGCTGTAAACAAAATCGCAAATGATGAAAAAAAGCACCTTGAAAGTTTGGGCCGGTTAATGGACAGCCTTTAAAAATTTATTTCACAACGGAGAGATAAAATGGGAAAACATCTTGTTTTGATCGGCGGCGGGCACGCCCACATGATGATTCTGGATAACCTGAAAACAATTGTAGATAAAGGGATTAAGGTTACGGTGATCGCGCCGTCCTCCCATCATTACTACTCAGGCATGGGGCCTGGTATGCTTGGAGGGCGATACCGCCCTGATGATATCCGGTTTGCCACGGAAGATGTGGTGACCAAACAGGGTGGACTCTTTATTCGTGACCGCGTAGTTAAAATGGATCCTAAGGCAAAAGAAATTTTTACGGAAGCCGGCGGAACTGTCGGGTATGATGTGGCTTGCTGCAATGCCGGTTCCTATATCCCCATGGATACGGTTTCGAAGCAACTTGAAAATATATATTCGGTCAAGCCCATTGAAAAGCTGTGGGAGGCGGCCCAAAAGCTGAGAATATTGTTCAGGGAAAAAAAGATTACTGTCTCAATCGTGGGGGGCGGTCCCTCTTCGGCGGAAGTGGCCGGCAATGTCCTTGAGCTTGCCCAACGGACAAATGGTTTCAAGCCGGAAATACAGATTTTTGCAAGGAGCCGTTTCATGTCAGGGTTCCCAGAATCGGTAAGATCAAGGGTCTTTTCCATTCTTAAAAAAAAGGGGATACGCATCCATGAACAGGCCCCTGTCAAAGAGGTGGGGTCCGGATCAATTCAGCTTGGCTCGGGCCGGAGATATAGCACCGATTTTATATTCATGGCCACAGGGGTCCGGCCGTCAACCATTTTTGAGAATTCCGGACTTCCCGTTGGCCCGGATAAAGGCCTTCTGGTCAACCGGTTTCTACAGTCTGTGGCATACCCTGAAATTTTCGGGGGTGGGGATTGTATCTGTTTCCAGGAAACGCCACTGAGCAAGGTCGGGGTTTACGCTGTCAGG
>DATFIL010000257.1:0-4828 GCA_035270145.1 Desulfobacter sp.
ACGCGGCCGGTGAAGTTTGTGGCGGCATTCATGGCGCTGATCGATTAGGCAGCTGCGCACTGACCGAATGCATTGTCTTTGGACGGATCGCGGGCCGGAATGCTGCTGCAAAGCGGGGCGGAGAGTAAACGTTTAATGGAAAAACAGAATCTAAATCCTAAAAATCGATGATTAAATTTTATCATAAACGTTTGTTCTCCCGGAATTGCGGGAATTCGATTTTAGACTTGACATCGCCAAACATGGCCGGTTAAATCTTTCGTATAGCTTCGCATGCAATAAATGAGATTCAACCGACGTAAAGGAGCACTGTATGTTTGAATCCGCCGAGTTGGGACATAAGATATCCAAATCCGACTACAAAAAAGAAGTGCCTGCCCTGCGTAAGGAACTTCTCAATGTGCAGTTGGAATTGAACGAATCATCCTCTTTTCAAGTGATTATCCTGGTCGGCGGATTGGACGGTGCAGGGCGCGGGGCCACGGTGAATCTGTTGAACGAATGGATGGATCCCCGCTTTATTCAAACCCACGGCATGGGCGAACCCACGGATGAAGAACTGGATCGACCTATGATGTGGCGCTTCTGGAGAGCCCTGCCGCCAAAAGGTAAAATTGGTGTTTTCCTGGGGTCTTGGTACACGTGGCCCATGTTGAACAGGGTCTATGGCAGAACAAAAGATGCGGATCTGGAACAGAGCATGGGCCGGGCAATAAAATTGGAAAAAATGCTGGTAAATGAGGGTGCCCTGGTTATTAAATTCTGGTTTCATCTTTCTAAAAAAGAACAGAAAAAACGACTGCAATCGCTTGAAAAAGACCCATTGACCCGTTGGAAGGTCACCAAGCGTGACTGGAAGCATTTCAAGAACTACGACAAGTTTCGTAAAGTTCACGAAAAGGTCATTCGTCAGACCTCAACCGCGGAAGCGCCCTGGCTGATCATTGAAGGCGTGGATGCCTGCTACCGGAATTTAACCGTCGGCAAGCTGGTCCTCAATGCGATTCGGGAACGATTGAGTATGGATTCTCAGCCTTCTGCGGTAATCCCCGCCCCTCCGCCTATGCCGTCTATTGATAATGTCAACGTGCTGAAGACGTTAGATATGACGCAATCTCTAACAAAGGAGGCGTACCGGAAAAAATTAAAAAAATACCAGAGAAAACTGAACCTGCTGATCAGGGATCCAAAGTTTAAATACACCTCCGTCATAGCCGTGTTCGAGGGTAATGACGCTGCAGGGAAGGGAGGTGCCATACGTCGTATCACAGGGGCGCTTGATGCACGCGGGTATCAGGTTATCCCCATTGCCTCACCGACAGAGGAGGAAAGGGAGCAGCCCTATCTCTGGAGATTCTGGCGGCATCTGCCTCGAAAAGGCCGCGTAACCATGTTTGACCGATCCTGGTATGGTCGCGTACTGGTGGAGCGGGTGGAGCATCTCTGTTCGGAGGCCGACTGGATGAGGGCCTACAGTGAAATCAACGAGTTTGAGTTACAGATGACCCGCCATCGCATGGTGGTGGTCAAGTTCTGGTTGGCTATCACTAAAAAAGAGCAGTTGGAAAGATTTAATGCCAGAGAGAAAACCGACTTCAAGCGGTTCAAAATCACGGAAGAAGATTGGCGCAATCGAAAAAAATGGGAACAGTACGAACTGGCGGTGACGGATATGGTGGACAGGACCAGCACCCATTATGCCCCATGGACCCTGATAGAGGCGAATAATAAATATTTTGCCCGGATCAAAGTAATCAAGACCTTGTGTGCAGCAATCGAGGACAAGCTCAAGGATCTCTACGAAGAGGGCGTCGATTATTTGGAAAAACCAAAGAAAAAAAAATGAGGACAAAAAGGAAGAAGTGAAACATGCCTAGTCAGCTAACTTCTAAAATCCCTTAACCCTGAATGGAATTTAAAAAATGGTTGTTGGAATCGGACAAATCAAATTCAGACTTTATGATGCCCACTCTCTTAAAGCCAAGCGCTCTGTTGTTAAATCCATTATCTCAAGGCTGCAGAACCGTTTTAACATCAGTGTGGCGGAAACAGGCCTTAATGACAGCCACGACTGGGCCCAGATAGGATTTGCCCTGGTGGGCAACGATGCAAGGATGATCAACTCAAAGGTCGATAAAGTGTTTAATGCAGCTGACCGGCTCGGACTTGCCGTTATTGTCGACACGCATATGGAAATTATTCATATTTAGAATTGCTTAAGACTTGCACAAAGGCTTTTAAATTTGTATACGTTTATTCAGGGTTCTAAAGCAGTTCAGTCAATTTTAGCAGGCCCAAAAATCGAGCAAAAAAAAACAAAACGTCGTTGACCATAAAACAAATTATCAATAATTTTGCTTCTATTTACGGAGGAGCCATGGGAAAAGAAACTCGTTTGTTTAAAAGCCAGGAGAAAAAAAACAGAACGGACGTCAGTACTTTTTTACAACAACTTGCCGACAAAATTTCACAAGGTACCATTATATTAAGTAAAGGGTCCGAAGAACTAACCCTTCAAATACCCGAAAACCTGAACCTGGAAATACAGGTGGAGGATGAACAGAAAAAAAAGAAGGGGGTTCAACACAGCCTTGAAATTGAAATTAAATGGTTTGACAATGATGACGGTCCCACAGACCTGAAACTAAAGTGACCAATGCGACTTAACAGTAACCTTTAATTCTTTAATTCGGGGGACACAGTAATTAAATATTGTGTCCCCCGAATTACTTAGTTCCCCGTACCAGTAAAGAAGCATAAAAATCCAAGGAAAAACAATAATATGAAATATTTTCGCCTGATTTTTTTACCGGTAATATCCTTATTTCTGCTCCTTTTCGCATTTCAGGATATAGCCCAAAGCGCTGAACTTGAAGCCCGGTTTGCCGGTCAGCAGACCGTGGACGGACAAAACGCCCTGGCTGTTACCTTTTCTCGACCCCTGAAAACGACACAGGATTTGAGCAAGTATTTCAATATTGTTGAAGAAGCTGACGACACCCCTGTGGACGGTGCCTGGATCGTGGCCAAAGATACCAAGGTGGCCTATTTCACCCAGATAAAACCGGACACCGCCTATACCATCAATGTGGCAAAAGGACTGGCACCGGCCCAGGGTGAAGCCCTGGCCAAGAACGTCATATATGAGGTAACCACCCGGTCGGCGGAACCCATGATCGCATTCGGTTCCACAGGATTCATCCTGGCCACGGACCTGATCAAGGGACTGCCCGTGGACAGCCTGAACATCAAACAGGCAGACATTGATTTTTTCAGGGTACGGCCGGACCGATTAACAGATTTCAAGGATGAATTCTGGGATGCCACATATTTAAGGTATTATCGGTCCGATGAGCTGGCGGACATTGCGGATCTTGTCTATACCGGCCGCTGGGATCTGGACATCAAAAAAGACCTGCGCACCCGGTTCAACATCCCCATCACCCATATCAGGGAACTTAAACAACCCGGCATTTATATCGCCGTACTCCGGGGGGCGGGCCACTATCGCCACGGCTACCGCATGACCTGGTTTTCCATTTCCGATTTAGGGGTACATGCCAGGGTATATGAGACCTCCATTCAATTTTTTATTCAGAGTCTTTCAACGGCAGATCCAATTAAAAATGCTGTTATTAAAGGGTTTGACGAGGATGGCAAAATCCTGTTTGAACAATCAACGGACAAAGAGGGCCTGTGCACGATAAAAGGACACTTTGAAAAACCGGCACTGGTCTCGGTTTCCAGAAAAAATCATATCAGCCTGATGGCCATGGACACCCCGGCCCTGGATCTGTCGGAATTTGCCATGGGCGATGCCTTGTTCAGGCCCCTGGATCTGTTTGTATACGGCCCCCGGGACATTTACCGTCCCGGGGAAACCGTTGTGATTGAGGGCATCTTACGACACCAGGACGGCCGAATGGCGCCTAGGATAAAGGTGACAACCAAGGTGGTTCAGCCTGATGGAAAAACCATTCGCGAATTTACCTGGAAGCCGAGCAAAGGCAACCATTTCAACACCAGTTTTCAGTTGCCCGCCAATGCGCTGACAGGAAAATGGCGGGTGAAATTTTCAAATGGCGATGACAAATTTAAAGATTATCCCTTTCTTGTATCCGAATTTATGCCCGAACGTATGAAACTGGTCATAGACCAGACAGGCGACAATATTTTGTCCCCGGATAAAGACCTTGCCATCCATATCCAGGGCGACTTTCTGTACGGAGCACCTGCAAGCGGCAGCCGGGCCAATGCCGTGATTCATGTAAAACCGGCACGGGATCTGTTCAAAAAGACCCTGCCCGGTTTTGAATTCGGTGCCGGCACCGACCTTGTCAACACCACCGTCACCAGTGACGACATCCGCCTGGACGACACGGGAAAAGGCGTGATTGAAGTGGAGAATCAATGGCAGGCAGTGACCTCCCCCCACTGGGTCACCGCCAATGTCAGCCTGTACGATTCCGGAGATCGCCCGGTGGTCAGAAACGCCTCCTGGCAGGTGTGGCCGGCCCAGACCCTTGTGGGTATCAGAAACATGTCCGGCACAGAAGACGACCCTGATCAGGTACCTGACAATGACACGGCAAAATTTGAAGTGATCCTGGCCGACACCCAGGGCCGGCTGACGGCAGCCCAGGGCCTGAAGGTCAAAGTAATCCGGGAGCACCGCGAATATTACTGGGAATATAAAGACGACGCGTGGCATTGGGGCTTCAACAGCCGGTTCTTTCCCGTGGACCGCTTTGATCTTGATATTCCGGACCAGGGCAAGGCCCAGGTAACTGTCCCCGTGGAATGGGGCGGATATCGTCTGGAAATAAAA
>DATFIL010000258.1:0-2487 GCA_035270145.1 Desulfobacter sp.
ATCTTCAAATGCCAAGCCATCCCTGCATTGCCACCGACCTTGTTTCATCAAAACAGCGGATTTATCAGCGATATCGACCAGGCTGCAACTGAAGTAGAAAAATGTCTGGCGCTCATGACTGAGCTGTACCAGACCGCCGTGTTCCAACTGCAAAGCCAGTGGATCAGGGAATGGCCCTCAAGCAACGATATAGATAAAAAAGCCCGGGCCTATACAACATTTATCCAGGAGGAACAACGCCTGAAAGAGGCAGATATCATGATGCTCCAGGAACAGCCCCTGGCAGAGCGGATGCTGCGGTTCAGGTCCATGGGATACCTGAAATTCCACCAGACCCGGCTGGACAGCACCGGGCGCTTTATCAATATTTTCAGGCCCACAGACCAGACCCTGCCGGCTAAATTCCGCCAGGGGGATTTTCTTAAACTGGTGCCCCATGGCATGGCCGATCTGCAAAACGGCTTTCCCGTGATCATGGTGGAATATGATACGCAAGCCGGTGACATCGGCCTCCTCTCCCGGTCCGGCAAGATAAACCTCAATAAAGCATTGTTCTACTCCCTTGAAGAAGATATGGATGACTGGAACCGGGAAAAACTTCACCACGCCACCCAGACCTTGTTTTCAGAAGATAAATATTTCCATATCCGGCAGCTTCTGGCCGGAACAGCCCTGGAAAGGCAGCTACCGACATCGGCGGCCTGGGTGGAAAAATGGCCGGCCCGGGACAACCTCGGCCTCAACCCCTCCCAGCAGCAAGCCTTAAAGCTCCCCTTCCAATACCGCACCGCCATGATCCAAGGCCCGCCCGGTACGGGAAAAACCCATCTGCTGGGATGGATCATTATTGCCCTGATCCTTGAAGCCCATGACGCCGGAAAGCCCCTGCGCATCGGCATCAGCGCCCTGACCCACCAGGCCATTGACACGGTATTAAAAAAAGTGGTTCAACTGGTCAACCAGTATCTGCCGGGCGATTTTCCGGGCCAATGCGTGAAATGGGGGGAAGACGACACGCCGCCATCCGCGACATCCACTCCCGACGATGCCGCCATGACGGTGGCGTATACAAAGGACGCCCGGGATCTGCCCACCCGGTCTTGGCTGATTTTAGGCGCCACCGGATACGGATTTTATTCCCTGTTCAACAGCAAGGACAAAGGCTTTCCCCTGGCCCTGGACTGGATGATTTTTGACGAAGCCTCCCAGGTCCCGGTGCCCCAGGCCCTGCTCAGTCTCATCTACGGCAGAGGCAATTTTTTGTTCCTGGGCGATGTCCACCAACTTCCTCCCATTGTCATGGGCAATTATGATCCCCATGACCCTGATAACAACAAGGATGACAATGAAAACGAAATACGCTTGAACAGTTCCATTCTCTCCAATATCCGGGACCTGTATCCTGAAGACTGCCAGGTCACCCTGGACACCACCTACCGGATGAACAAAGAAATTTGCGCGTTTCCATCCAAAACCTGGTACCACAGCCGGCTTTACCCGGACCCTTCAGTGGAAAATACACGGCTTCACCTGGATACCCCGGACGAAACATACAATCCAACAGGGGACGACCCGATATTCAACGACATCCTGAATCCGGAACAGCCTGTGACCTTGGTATTCACGGATCATCAGGGATGCGGCCAGCAATCGGATGTGGAGGCGGATCTCATGGCCGCCCTGGCCGGGCGCCTGCTCCTGGGCCACGGTCTGTCCCCGGACCGGATGGCCATCATCACCCCCCACCGGGCCCAGAACAACGCCATCCTCCAGCGATTGGGGAAAATCATGGCAGACCATCACCGCCCTATCCGCCTCCCGATTGTGGACACGGTGGAAAGAATCCAGGGTGCCGAACGCGACGTCATCCTCTTCGGTCTCACCGCCTCGGACCCGGATCATCTGACCAGCGAATTTTTAAACAGCCCCAACCGCCTCAATGTGGCCATGACCCGGGCCAGAAAAAAACTGGTCATCATGGGCAGCCAGGCCTTTTTCTCGGTCATCCCCGATTCAGACGCCCTGCTGGCCAGACACTGCTGCTTCAAACAGCTACTGACCCATTGCCGGGCCCAAAATGCGGTATTTCATTTTTCCAAACAGATATCCTCCGACTAAAGGGACATATAGCCATCATCCCCGGATGTTTTTCCGATTTAGCCCCTTCTTGACATGTACACTGATTGTGCATATAATAAACTATGGATTATCAATGGGACAATAACAAAGCGGCCTTGATCATCATTTGGACCACCATGTAGGTTGGGTTGAACGAAGTGAAACCCAACATTTTGTATTTGTTGGGTTTCGTTCCTTAACCCAACCTACCTTCCACGCATTGGCCGAAATAATGATCAAGGCCAACAAAGCTGAAACAAATATTGCCACCCACGGGGTTGACTTTGCAGATGCTGTGGCAGTTTTTGAACGTTGCGATGCGCAATCCCGCTCTTTTTAAGGGCGGGTCAAGCGAGTTTTTTATTTATT
>DATFIL010000259.1:0-4164 GCA_035270145.1 Desulfobacter sp.
CCATGAATCCCACGTTCAGAAAGCGATCAAAAAAGCAGTGAACAAAGCCAAATTAACAAAACGGGCAACCGCACACACATTCAGGCACAGCTTTGCAAGCCATTTGCTCCAGGCCAATTATGATATTCGTACTATACAGGCTTTACTGGGCCACAGCGATGTTCGAACTACCATGATATATACGCAGACCGTGCCGTCCAGCACGTTAAAAGAGGCCAGGAGCCCTTTGGATATCACCTAAAATTGTAAGGGGTCTTTGACCGGATGTGCAAAGTTCCGATCATGCGATTTTATATCTGTTGACGCCCTGATTGACCGCTTTTCCTGAAACTCGATGATCGAGTTATATTTCGATCTCGCGATAGAATCACCTCATGCAACAGATGCAGAAAAGCCAAACCGGCCGTCAAGCTCCAACGCCAGCCGGTCACCTGATTTCAATCCGGCCACGCCGGCCGGGGTTCCGGTAAGGACAACATCTCCCGGCAACAAAGTAAAAAAACCGGACATGTAAACGATCAAGTCAAAAATCTTGTGAATCATCAGTTTGGTACTCTCATCCTGGCGCACCTGGCCATTTACTTCCAGTTTTAACCGCGTATCCTGGGGGTTGACGAGGTCGTCAGGTCCAATAAAGGGCGTGATTGGACAGGAACCATCGAATGCTTTTGCCTTCTCCCAGGGCAACCCTTTCTCTTTCAGGGATTTCTGGATATCCCGCAGGGTCAGATCCAATGCAAGCCCATAACCGGCAACAGCCGCCTCAACCTCTTGTCGCCCTGCCCTGCTGACCGCCTTGCCGATCAACACCGCCAATTCCGTTTCATTGTGGCAGTCCTGGGTAAAATCAGGGATCACAATGGGCCGGCTGATCGGCTGCAGTGATGTTGCCGGTTTGATAAACAAAATAGGTTCCGTGGGCATGGGATTGTCCAGTTCCTTGATATGATCCACATAATTGCGACCGACACAAACCACCTTTCCCACCGGCAGGTCGCATGCAGACCCATCGTTAAATACATGTTGATATTTCATAATTTCCTTTTTTTACATTCAATCTCAATAAATTTAAGCATGTGTAGTTTATTTTACCATGAAGAACATGAAGAGCATGAAGAATATATAACGGGAAATCAATCTTCATGTCCTTCATGGGCTTCATGGTTTTTAATGAAAATTTGCGTCATTAAAGAACGTTATCAGTGTTTAAACGACAAAAGTGCCGGAGAGTGATCCACCAAATATTGAGAAAGCGCATCGACCTCCGAATAAACACGGGGATCCAATCGTTTCAGCCAGCGTTTTGGTATGCCCTGAATTCCGTAAAGCGCTCCGGCAAGCATCCCGACCAAGGCGCCGGTCGTATCGGCATCCCCCCCCTGGTTTACCGTACCGATGAGGCAATCTTCAAAGTTGTCCGTTGAAAATAAAAAATGAAAAACGGTCTGCACCGTATCCACGACGTAGGCAGAGCTTTTACCCGGATACGGATCATAACAAAAATCCGGGTGTTCATTCACAAAGCCTTTGGTATGGGCCAGAAGATGACCAAATTCAGCACCCATCATGGTCTCATGAAGCAAACGGCCAAAAAAGATACATGCCGCATCAGACAAAGGATTATTGTGCGTCAGGTGGGCCTGTTCCACCACATATTGGGTAAGAAAATCTTCATTGCCCAGTGTGTAGAGCGCAACGGGAAGCATACGCATCAAGGCCCCGTTTCCGGCACTCCAACGACTCGGTGCCGCTTCAAGGGTTTGGTGGAGAATGTAGTTTCTGATTCCCCGGGCACATGTGGAACCGACATCAATCGGTCGGCCTTTCACCCAATTGGCAAATTCTTCTGCTACGGCGGTAAGATCCCATCCCTGGGATTTCCGAATGGCCCGCCCGATACACATGGACATTTCCGTGTCATCCGTCACTTGACCGGCTTTAAGATACAGCCACCCTTTTCCAATGATCTGCTTATGTACACCATATTGTAATTTAATTTCCTCGGGCGTCATGAACTCGGTCGTTGCTCCCAGGGCATCGCCAATGGCAAGCCCTAGAAAGGCCCCCTTTGCCTTCTCCACAATCTGCTTTCTGTCAGGTATCCGTAGCGATTGCATGATGACATCTCCTGTTATATTATTCGTCTGGAGATATCGTACATACCGCCAATGACCAATACCTCCTCCTCCCCCTTGAGAATCCCGGCATGAAGAAAGGCGCCATCAAAAAAAATTTTTGAAACAGGCACCCGGGCTTCAATAACGAATGTGCCGAATTCCCAGGCCCGCTCAAAATCATGGGTAAAGGAATTGAGATTATTGAGCCGGACCACCCCTTTACCCGTCTTGGCATCCCATTCAAGGAGTTCATGATCGTAAAACCCATGAACTCCTCTGTAAAGGGTAATGTGAGTGGTGTCGGGATCGCGACGTTTCATCTCGTACTGAACAAATTCATAAAGAAGATCCAACTGGGAGAAAATAGCGTTGGTCCGCCCTGAACCTTTCATGCGATCCTTCAGGTATGATAAATACGCTTTGCTCTCTTTCCCGTGGATCTGGCCACCATGATAGATTGGGGGCAACCCCATCCTGCTTTCCACCCATCCCTTCAAGACAGCCCCTTCAACGGAATCGGCATCAAAAAGCCAGCCCCGGAGAAATCGTAAGTAACTGTGTTTTATACTGAGCAGTTTACCAACATTATCTTTTTCTCGCCATTGATGAAGATGAAACGCAACTTCCATGTAATCTTGAAATATTCTTGCCCTTTCTTCCCAGCTGGAAAGGTTCTCCAACTTTTTAAAAAAATGGGCATGGGTAGCCTGTACACCATGGACACTTAACGACGTAGGATTGGCATTGAATTCCCGGGAGCCAATAACCCACGCCGGCACACTGCACAGACTGTATTGATAATGATAATCAGACATAAATTATTTTATAACCAACATGGGCTACAAGCCCACAAAAAAAAACAGCAACCGTTCTAAATTTGCGTCGGTACACCATCTTGCTCTTAATCTTGCTCGTACTCTTGCTCGAAATAATACCTCGAGCAAGAGCATAATTAAGAACAAGAGCAAGAAAAAATCAATAGCGACGCCTTAATCTGCTTCAGGATAAGCAAGCGTCGAGTCTATTTTATACGTCCACGGCAGTCCTTCATTCTTCCAACCTCCCAATACACGCTTTCCGTAAAATACACTATCTTTGTTTTCTACTTTATTTCCCTCAAAGCCTCCCATCATGTTGTATATTTTATCAGTCGGCCAGCCAGCGTTTGAAGCTGCCAAGTTTGTCGCAGCACAAGAGCGGCTGCCACTTCGGCACATAAAAATAAGCGTATCGGTTTCCGGATTGAATCGTTTTTTAAGATCCTCTGCAAAATTTTCATTCGTTATCATACCGTAGCCTTTACGGGCATGTTTTCCTGTCCAAAACTTCACCGGAACATGATATGCAATAGTTGGATGCCCAACCAGAACATGCTCTGGACGACTTCGGACATCCACAATAAAAACATGCTCGTCTGCGGTTGCCATATTGTATGCTTGAGACGGCGTTAGATCTCCACCTTGATGTCCTGCTTCTTTAATCGGATAGGTAAATGGTACATTTTTAGCGCAACCTACAGCAATCATTGAAGTGATAATCAGAACAACAATCATACAGAAATAATTACTTTTTTTCATCTTTAACTTAACCTCCTGTAATAATGTTTGTTATTAATAATCAGGGCCATGGAAATATGAATTATCAATGGAAAAAGATTTATCAGAAAAAAGATGTCGAGAACAGCATTATTTATTTCATCTTACTTGATAAATCGTCTGACCAGTAAACGATTGATCAGGCTTGAAAACCAAGCCAAAAAAGATTAGCTTAACCCTAAAACTTGATAGTCGAGTAAAAATTAATAATAAAGAAAGTAATGCCATGCTGACACAGACTATTACATTTCCTGCAGCGTTTGCGGCAGGCCTTCTGTCGTTTTTGTCCCCTTGTGTGCTGCCGTTGATTCCGGCCTATTTCAGCTTTATCACAGGGCTCTCTTTAGATGAACTGACAGCTGACGACAAACACCTGCGCAAAAAGGTAATCTTGTCCACCCTGGCCTATGTGGCCGGATTCTCCTTTATTTTTATTCTATTCGGGGCATCCG
>DATFIL010000260.1:0-4549 GCA_035270145.1 Desulfobacter sp.
TACACCCGGGGGGATTACGAACCCTTGTCCCAGCACTATGATCAGAAGAATGTCCAGGTGCATGTCATGGAAAAGTATGCCGAATTCGGCATGGAAAAAATCCGCAGCGCCCTGGACTTTGTCCGGGACTATTTTCAACACTCCCACGATACATTCATCCGCCAGTACTTTCCCGGCCAGAAGAAAATCATCACTACGGCCATGACGGCCAAAGCCTATGCAGATATTATCCAAAGCCTGGATAATAAGGTACAGGAAGCCATTGTGGCCGCCCCGGAAAACAAAAATTTGCTGGTGCTGGCAGGCCCAGGTTCGGGAAAAACCGGAACAATCGTCCACCGGTGTGCCTGGCTGATCAAGGCACGTTCAATCAACCCGGAAAGTATCCTTGTCCTGTGCTTCAACCACGGCACCATGATCGAACTTCGGCGCAGAATCAAAGCCTTAACCGGAAAACGAGCAGCCCAGGTGACGGCCATGACCTTCCACGGTCTTGCCATGCGCATCACGGGCCGCTGCCTGCTGGACCCCCACAGTGGACAAAATCAAAATCGGGAACTTGATTTCAACAAAGTGATTGACGAAGCCGTTGAGATCCTTGAAGGCAAAAGGCAAATCCCCGGTGTGGACACGGATCAGGCCCGGCAGTACCTGCTGGCTCGGTACCGTTATATTCTGGTGGATGAATACCAGGACATAGACGCACGCCAGTACCGATTTATTACCGCACTCACCGGTCGGCTGGCAGCCGACGACGATGCAAAAATCGCCATCATGGCCGTGGGGGATGATGACCAGAGCATTTACGGCTTCAGGGATGCCAACGTCAAATTCATCCACCGGTTCAAGGAAGACTACAAGGCCCACGAATTTTATCTCACCGAAAACTATCGCTGCCCCCACCCGGTGATTGAAGCAGCCAATGACCTGATCGCCAAAAACAGGCAACGCATGAAAACTCAAATAAGGTGCCGGATCAATGACAAGCGCAAACACCTGATCCTGGCCCCTGACAAGACGCCTGAAAAAGAGCGGGTGGCCATGGTCCGCTGCCGGGATATCCAAAGCCAGGCCGTCTATACAGCCGCCTGTATTAAAAAACGTCTGGACCAGGAAGGCACAACGCCCCAAGACATTGCTGTGATCTCCCGTCAGGGCATTGGATTTCCCGCCCTTGTGGCGCTTCGCATGGCCCTGGCAAAGCTTGGGATTCCCATAAGTTACAGTCTTAAATCCAGCCCTGGATTTCCGCTGTTCAAAATCCGTGAATTCCAGGAAACCTTGTATTTTTTAAATGAACACAAACATGAAAGCATGGCCCCAGAGGCCTTAAAAAAAGCGGTGATGAATCTGTTTGAAAACAAGTCGCCATGGGCCCAGCAAGTCCGGGGGATTTTAAATGATTTTTGTTCTATCATCAGCGCCACAGAAATTTCTGTTTCCCAGGCACGGGAATTTTTCCTAAGCGCACTGCTCGAAGAAAAACAGGCCCGACGAACCGGTACAGGCATTTTTACCGGAACGGTTCACAGCATCAAGGGCATGGAGTTTAAACATGTATTTATCCTGGACCACGGCTGGAAGAATAAAAACATAGAAGAAGAGCGCCGTCTTTACTACGTTGGCATGACCCGGGCCATGGAACGTTTGACCCTTTTTGCCGTTCAAAATTCCGGCAACCCGCACACCGCCGTTCTGGCCCACCACCCCTTTGTCTGCTGCAAGCAAGCGCCAAATGCCGAAATAAAGGGTTTTTCAAAAGATGTAACCATCTCAATCCTTGGTATGGAAGATCTTTATATCTCTTTTCCCCAACGGTTTTCCCGGGATCACCCCATCCATGGCCACCTGGCTGCCCTTAAAACAGGAGACCGTATATTTATGGAAAGAAACGGCGCCAACATCCGCATCCTCAACCCGGACCACCAATGGGTGGGCAGTCTGTCCCGGAAAGGCGTTGAAAAATGGAAAGACCGCCTGCCCGGCATCATCAATGCCCAGGTGTTAGGGGTGATCATCCGCAATGCCGGTGAAAATGATTTACCGATGAAAACCAAAACAGGCATTGAACAGTGGTCTTTGCCCATTGTGGAGGTCCTTCAAATGAAAAACGCCTGCGTCACGCTTTGAATGACGCAGGCGTTTTTCGTTTTTACGCACGTTAAATATCAGTGATGTGAATCGCCTTTATCATTTATCGTGTCATAGGCGGCCTTAAGAATGCAATAGGTCATGCCTGCCCCTAAAATGCCAATAGCGTACCAAAACCCACCGAAAAAAAGCACATGGCCCATATCCCAGGCCCATTCAAAAGAAAAGGGAAACATTCAAACCTCCTTTATCCGTTTTGCGCTGCCGCATCGGCAGATTCGTTAAGTTCCAACTCCTGGGGGAATACCGGCAGGTACCGATATGCAACGGCAATCAGGATAATTCCGTAAGCAACAGGCAAAATGGTGGTGGCCACTTCCTGCCAGCTTGGGATATATAATGCCCAGGTGTCAAAGGACATCACCGGCACGGCCATGATTTGAAGCACCATAACCCAGCGGTTCAGGCAAACACCAATGACGCCCAGAATGATGGCAATGGTGCGGGTGGTTGGATTTTCCCGGGTACTTTTAATAATCAGAAGCAGTCCCGGCACAACACCGCATAGAATCACTTCGGTAATCAGAATCCAGTATCCGTAGAACCCGTTGTCGCTGTAAAAATGGCTCAGTTTGAATCCCATGGAAGGCGCGGTTACATATGCCCAGTAAATGGTATCAATAATCTTGGCAATAATATAGGTGGTAATCATCCATCCGGAAATTTTTGCCAGCAGATTGACGGTTTTATCTCCGACCAGTTTTTTACCCGTAATTATTTCCGTAATTTTGGTCACCAGCAGCGTGAAGCAGGGGCCAAATGCTGCGGCAGACCAGGTAAACAGAAAAAAGGTCCAGGGCCAGATCAAAAGGCCTTCGCGGAACGCAAAAGGCCGGCCAAACATAACGCCGGCCACACCACCCAACGATCCCTGGTGGAAAAAACTCAAAAAAGCGCCGGTGGCGGCAAATACGGCCATCACCTCGTGCATGTTGTGGGCCAGGTGGTGAAAAAACGGCACCTTGTTGACCTGGCGGTTTTCCAGGATATTGGGAATAAATTCAATGGTCAGTACTGCAAAATAGCAGGACAGACAAAAGGCCACCTCTGTAAGCATTGAATGCACATTGGCATGCCAGAAAATAAACCAGCCGCGCAGCGGCTGTCCAATATCAATGGCCAGGATCAGCAGCGCGGAACTGTAGCAGATAAAACCAATGATCACGGCAAAGTTGATAATATTTTTCAATTCATCAACCTTAAAAATGTATTTCAAAAGTCCTGTGAAAAAAGCACCGCCACCAACCGCAATGACTGCCAGGTCAGCCCAGATCCACAGGGCAAATCCGTAGTAATCGTTCATGTTGGTCTGATTCAGGCCTTTAAACCAGCACAGAAACATGGCATAAACGCCCCAAAGCAGTACAGCACTCACGATGATAATGCCAATCAAGAATATCGGGAATGCACACCGTTTGGCGCCTTCGGGTATTAATGCATCATCCATATCTAATTACTCCTAAATAGTTTTATGCAAGTTAACCATGGGATGAAGACGCCCCATGATGGGTTTTAACATTTTCCCACTCACCTTTAAGGTAGTTGTCCCCGGCCTTTCTGACCCATTCCCGCTCAGACATGTAATACACCTTGGGGTTGGTACCAAGACGTTCAAGCAGCCTGAAAACTTTCGGGTTTCTGGATTTCCCCACAACTTTATGATTCATGGGGTCAGGATGGGGATCCGGTTTAACAATTTGATGGACCTTGTGAGCAGGATTGTTCAGGTCACCAAACACAATGGCACCTGCCGGGCACGCTGTGGTGCATGCGGTTTGATACTCCATCTCTTCTATTTCACGGCCTTCGACCATGGCCCGTTCCCGGGCCAGCTGATACCTGTGATAACAAAAGGAGCATTTCTCAACCACACCACGCATACGCGGGGACACATTCGGACTCAGGTAATTTTCCATACCCTCGGGCCATTTGGGATCCCACCAGTTAAAGTATCTGGCATGGTAGGGACATGCCCCCATGCAGTAGCGGCAGCCAAAGCAGCGGGTATAAATCTGGCTGACAATACCTGTATCATAACCGTAATCGGTTGCCGTGGCAGGACAGACGGATACGCAGGGAGAATGGCCATGGTCACCAATTCCGCCGCAGTGCTGGCAGGGACGGGGCAAATAAACGATTTCAGTTTCGGGAAAGGATTTTCCATTGGTCAGTTTGTACACCCGCATCCAGGTGATGCTGTCCTTTTTGTTGGATTCATCCTCCTTAAACGGAACGTTATTCTCTGACATGCACGAGGCCATGCAGGCACCGCATCCCGTGCATTTGTCCAGATCAATAACCATTCCGAACTTATGGGCTTTTTTATTTTCTATCATCAGAACCTCTTAAAAAGATTTCTTAAAACAGTTTACGCCTTGGAAAGGGAGGCTTTAATTCC
>DATFIL010000261.1:0-2032 GCA_035270145.1 Desulfobacter sp.
AATAATGACAGAAAACAATAAATTGGATCTGACACAATTTAAATGCCGGGGCTGCGGGGCCTGCTGCAGACAAAACGGCTACGTTCGTCTGGGTGTGAAAGAACCGGATATCATTGCCGATTTCCTGAATATGGATGTCCGGGATTTTATAGAGACCTTCACCTGCCTGACCCGGGACCGCAACGGGCTTTCAATCATTGATGCCCCCGACGGCGCCTGTATCTTCCTGGACAGTAATGGGTGTCGCATCAATCCTGTAAAACCTGCCCAGTGCCGGGACTTTCCTGTCAAATGGCGATTTTCGGGGTTTGAACAAATCTGTGAATGGGCACGAAAAAACTGTTCGCCTCCCAAATAAAGGACTTAAAACAGAATGGTAAAAGAACTTGACTGCAGAAAAATGGATTGTCCGGCACCTGTGCTGGAAACAAAAAAAAGCCTTGAAAGCGAAGGATTGTCAAAGATCCGGGTGCTGGTGGACAATGACGCTGCCGTCGAAAACGTCAGCCGGTTTTTAAGCTATGCCGGTTTTGAGGTCGGTGTGGAATCCGACGGAACCATGTCTGTTGTGGAAGGCACCCGGGATCAGGCCGCTGCGGTTAAGCTTGCTTCCGGGCCGGCCGGTCAGTCAGGCTCCGGCACCGAATCATCGGCAAAGGATAGTCCGGCAAAAATCATGGTAATGGCCGCTTCCAACAAATTTGGTGTTGGGGATGATGATCTAGGCGCAAAACTGATGATCAATTTCATCAAAACCCTTAAAGAGATGGGAAAGGATCTATGGCGCCTGGTTTTTGTCAACCATGGCGTTACCCTTGCCACGGTTGATTCTGAAGTGCTTGATGAACTGCACGAACTTGAAGCATCAGGGGTTACCATTCTTGTATGCGGAACCTGCCTGACGCACCTGGCGCTTATGGAGAAAAAAGCCATTGGCCAGACCACCAACATGCTGGATATTGTGACAGCCATGCAACTGGCCGACAAGGTGATCAATTTATAAACTCGATGATCGAGTATAAAGTTCAATTTCTGGTTACAAAAAATTCGTCAATGATGTGATCGGCTTTTAATCGGTTACCGTAGATTTGGGCACTTTTCTGGTCCGTGAACTCAGATACACGGACCAGATACCAGGTTTTGCCCCCGCCGTCCGTGACCTTCATGGTGGTCTCAACCCCTTTTTGGGCAAGGGTTGCTATATAATCGTCGGCATGGGCTTTTTTATGATAGGCCGCCACCTGGATGGTAAACGGTTTTGGAATCACAACCTTTATCTGCCGGGCCGGCTGCTCTGCTGTTTTAAACATGTGGGAAAGCGTGCCCCATACAAAGAAAATCAACCAGACGCCTAAACAGGCGATTATGATCCCCCGCACCCAACCCCACCATTTTTCCCGGGCCTGTATCAAATTTAAAACAGCGTATCTGGCTTTTCCGGTTCTGTTTGCGACAAAAAAGCCACCCCCAGTCACTTTTCTGCCGATTCCGGACATCAGGGCTGAGATTTGCCCGGACGTTTGCTGCCCGGCATAGATATCGTCATCCGGCCGCCACCCTGCCGGACCATCTCCAAATGTCTGGTCACCCAGGCTTGTCAACAGGCTCTCGCCGCCTTGGTTCGTGGGAATAAATGTCGTTAGATCACCCCTTTCATCCCCTAGGGTACCCGATCCCGGCGCCGTCATTTCCGGTTCCGTCATTTCCGGTTCAGGTGTATCCAGGCGTTCAGACATCATGTCCCGGATCATTTCAATCCGGGTCTTATCCTGTTGTGATGTGTCTTTATCTCCGCCTGTCATCTCAATCATTTCCAGAAAGGACCGGTACAGACGCCTTGCGGAAAAATCCATCCGGCCCTGGTCCAGAAACACATCCACCAGCGTCCGGCAAATCTCTGGATCTGCATACCAGCTATCTGCCAAAGCCGTCAGTATAGACTGGGGGTATGTGCCGGACATATCCTGATCCTGGATACGTTCAAGCCAGAACCGGGCAAGACTCTCGTCCGTGGGATTTTGTGCCAGCCAGG
>DATFIL010000262.1:0-7812 GCA_035270145.1 Desulfobacter sp.
TTTTGATCCGAGCATGACCCAGGTGGTTGACGGGGATCTGCTCAAGGTGATGAGCTGGTATGACAATGAATGGGGATATGCCTGTCAGATGGTCAGGGAAGCAGTCAAAACAATGCATTGAACAGGATCGCTTAATTAATATAATTTATTTTGTAGAAGGAGAAATTAACATGAAAAATGACGGTTCCAAACCAACGACAACAGATGCCGGGATCCCGGTGAGCAGTGATGAATACTCCCTTACTGTGGGTCCGGATGGTCCTTTGCTGCTGCAGGACCACTATCTGGTCGAACAGATGGCCAACTTCAACCGGGAGATGATTCCGGACCGCCAGCCCCATGCAAAAGGCTCTGGCGCTTTCGGATATTTCGAAGTGACCCAGGATATCAGTGCCTACACCAGGGCGGCTTTATTTCAGCCGGGCACGAAGACCGATGTGCTGGCACGGTTTTCCACAGTGGCCGGGGAGAGCGGCAGCCCCGATACCTGGCGGGATGTGCGAGGCTTTGCGCTCAAGTTCTATACCACCGAGGGCAACTACGACATGGTGGGTAACAATACGCCGGTGTTTTTTGTACGTGATCCCATGAAGTTTCAGCACTTCATTCATTCCCAGAAGCGCCGTGCGGATAGCGGTCTGCGTGACAATGACATGCAATGGGATTTCTGGACCCTGTCTCCGGAATCGGCCCATCAGGTCACCATTCTTATGAGCGACCGCGGGGTCCCCAAAAGCTACCGGCACATGAATGGGTACACGAGCCACACTTACATGTGGGTCAACCCAGATGGCGAGCGCTTCTGGGTGAAATACCACTTTAAGACCGACCAGGGCATCGATTTTCTCCCCCAGGATGAGGCAGACCGGATTGCGGGTGAGGATGCAGATTGCCACCGCCGGGATCTGTCCGAGGCGATCAAACGTAAAGATTATCCCAGCTGGACGCTCAAGGTTCAAATTATGCCTTTTAAAGAGGCCGAGACCTACCGGTTCAACCCGTTTGATCTGACCAAGGTCTGGCCCCACAGTGATTACCCTGCGCAGGAAGTGGGTCGGCTGACCCTGAATCGGAATCCAACAGATTTTCATACCGAGATCGAGCAGGCGGCATTCGAGCCGAACAACCTTGTTCCCGGAATTGGCCCCAGTCCGGACAAGATGCTGCTGGCCCGACTGATTTCCTATGCGGATGCCCACCGGGCCCGTCTGGGCGTCAATTACAAACAGATCCCGGTGAACCGGCCGAAAAGCCCTGTGCACAGTTACAGCAAGGGTGGGGCCATGCGGGTTCAGAACGTGTCCGATCCGGTGTACACACCAAATTCCATGGGCGGTCCTAAGCCCGACCCGGAGCATTATCCGGAACAGGCTGTCTGGGATGCAAGCGGCAGGTTTATCCGTTCAGCATACACCCTGCGCAGCGATGATGACGATTTTGGCCAGCCCGGCACCCTGATCCGCAAGGTTATGGATGAAGCCCAGCGTGACCGGCTTGTATCCAATGTTGTCGGACATCTCAAAGACGGGGTTTCCGAATCGGTTCTGCAGCGTGCTTTCGAATATTGGCGCAAAATCGACAAGAAGACAGGTGACCGTATTGCAAAAGCTGTAAGCGGCACCTGAATTTTTGCAAAAACCATCCCGGCGTGTCATCAAGCGGCGGGATGGTGATCTGTAAATCCTAAATCAAAAACAAAAGTATGAAAAACACCAAAGGAAAAGATACTCTGGGTCTGCTGATTTATCTGGGACTTTTAACCCTTTTTTGGGGAGAACCCGAATAACCGCTTTGCCACTTACCGGGAACTGGCTGAAAAATTGCCGGATTATCTCTTGAAGATGGGATTCACCCATGTGGAATTTCTGCCGGTCATGGAACATCCCTTTTATGGCTCCTGGGGATATCAGTGTCTGGGCTACTTTGCACCCAGCAGCCGTTTTGGTACGCCCCAGGATTTTATGATGCTGGTGGATTCCCTGCACCAGAAAGGTATCCCTCCAGAAAATGGCACCGGAAGCGGTTTCCACAAAACACAATTCAACCATGGCATAAGAAGGAAAAATTTATGAAAACATTAATTCTGACCAATGAGTCTGCCCATTCGCTCATTCTTTTGCTCATAGCACAAATGGTCAGAATGGGTCTTCCGGAAATCATAGACAGACAACTTCCGTATACAGGTCTGTTCCTGCAAAAATACAAACTTTTCCGCATTGTCGAAAAAAAAACATTCTTTTACAATAGATAAAGATAACCACAGTATCGGCAGGAATATGCCGGGAAAGGAAAAAACATGAGCAAGATAGCGGTAATTATCGATGACTGGTTTGAAGATTCAGAATACACTGAACCTGTCAGCGAATTCAGGGGAAAAGGGCATGACATTATCCATGTCGGCCTTGAAAAGGGAAAAACGGTAAAAGGGAAAAAACAACAAACCCCGGTAATGATTGATCAAAGCGTAAACCAGACGGGTGCAGACCATTTTGATGCGCTTCTCATCCCCGGGGGTTATTCGCCGGATCAGCTGCGTGCCCACCCGGGTGCTGTGGCGTTTGTACGGGATTTTATGGAAAAAGACAAACCGGTTTTTTCCATCTGCCACGGCCCGCAGCTGTTGATTTCAGCGGATGTGATTAAGGGCAGGACATTGACCGGCTTTACCTCCATTATTCAGGACATTAAAAATGCGGGTGCAACGTTTGTAGATGAGGCAGTTGTTACGGACAAAAATCTTGTGACCAGCAGAAATCCCAATGATCTGCCGGGCTTTATTCATGCGGCATTGGAAAAACTGGCGTGAACAAAGAGATCATATTCCCCGGGCTCTCTTTATTCAGGCATACCGAAAAAACGGCGGAAAAATTCATTAATGATCCGGACAATGCCGAACATTTGTTCTTTTTTTGAACTGTCATCATATCAATCGGATTATTCTGGCTCCAGAACGGCGGCAGTATTTTCTAAAAACCAAGAATCACGCTTTATTTACATCAGCGTCCGGAAGGCTTTCAAAGTCCCGGCCGTTTATATGCAGATGAACAGCTTCTTCGACAATATCTTTGATCCAGTTCACAGGGACAAATTTCCTGTCTTTTTTGATCATGCCGGTAGTAACCAGAAGATGGGTTATTGTAAACGTTTCTGGTTCAGCATATATATCTTCGATGGTTCCCAAGTGTTTGCCGACTGCGTCTCTCACATCAGCACCTTCTTCCAGTGGCACAGCATCATCGGGGATATTGCGGTGTGTTTTTTTATAATACAGGGGTTTGTGGTCAGACCGATAAGGCAATGATTTCAAGTACGGGGCTTTGACAGCTGCATGGTACCACAGCAGCTGACGTGCTTCATCGGTCTTGCGCCGGTTGAAGTCCTCTACCCCGCCGTTGGGTATGTATTGTGTTTCATCAAATTCCGGATAATCTTCCGGTTCCGCCGTTTTTTTTAAAAGGGTGGTTTTTTCACTGGTGGTTTCGATGTCTGTGACAGGAACCACCTTGTCTTCTGTGAAAAAGAACCCTTTTTTGACTACCAGATGTGAAACCTCATCTGTGGCGGGATCGATCACGACCCGGTCAATATGGCCCACGATGTTTTTTTTGTCATGGGTAACGACATCACAGTTTTTTTTAAAATGCATATCAACTCCAAAAAGTGTCTGTTACCAGTTAAAAATTACCTGCTGCAGTGTGTCTGCAGTCACCGTTACGTTTCGGGTTTTCCATGTGTTGTCGTGCTGCGCCTTTACCCGGTAGCTCCCCGGTTCAAGATCAGCCAGCAGCCAAGGTCCCTCAGTGGTTGTGGATATTGTTTTTGTGCCGTCAGCACGGATGATTTCCACATCACCTATATTGAGACCTATCCGTTAGCATTGATCCATACTTCCGGAGAATATGTGGGACTCCCCGAGGGCAATCAAGGTTCCTTGGTTTTCTCAAAGGGTCTGCCATAATAGTCATATAACCGTGTTTCCGTCTCCAGATTCACCGGTTTTTGGGGATCAAATTCAGGGCCGTCCTTGATGGCCCCGATTGTCAGGTCCATCTCAAAAGTGGATTCCCCCCAGTTGATGGATTTGACCCAGTCCAAAGACAGCAGCACTTTTTTGCCCCCGGGAAGCCAGTTACGGGTATCCACCACCACATACCGAAGGGCCCAGCTCTCGTCATCCAAAATAAAATCCTCCACATGGCCGATGTCCCCGTCCAATGCCTTGATAAAATATCCTTTGACCTCGTTGAAAGAGCGAAGGTGATTTTCCTGTGTAGGGTCTGATTCAGATGCATCCGGGTCATCATCCTCTGCAGAAGGGGACGTGGCAGTTGTCATTGTTCCCACAGCCGCAGGATAGGCTGCCGGACCCCACAGCCCGGTGCCGGCCCAATAATAGGGATATCCATAATATTGGAACATATTTTTTTCGTGTTCCCGGGATACCGGTTCATCTGCTGAGGGTGCCGGGCAGTTTTCCAACGCTTCTTTGGATATAGTGAGATAAAGACTGCGGGTGTTCCAGTCCGGCTGGTCAATCATGATGGGAGACACCAGCACCTTTTTTCCTATCAGCCAGCTTCCGGTATTGGCGATGATTTGGCGCACGGTCCACCACTGGTCATCAAACAAAATATCTTTACAGGTTCCAAAATACTGGTCGTTCGCATGCAATTTATATCCGATTATTTCATGTACACTTCTGAGCATAGAACACACTCCTTTCTTTTTTTACAGAATCTTGGATCAGGTAAAAGTTCTGGCAATGGTCTGGGCTTTTTCACTGATCAGGTTCCATTCGGTTTGAATCGCCACCAACAACATCTCCCACAGTTCCATATCGGTTTCTTTAATTTCCATATCACCGTTTTCCTGTGATATGGCATGTGCATATAGATCTAACAGTTTTTGTGCACACACTTTCCGGTTGAAATCCTGTGCTGTCTGCAATGCGCATTTTTGCCATGCCGCTGTTTTTCCAGGATGTGACACTGCATCACCATCCAGCAACACACCGTTGCAGTTGTGCCGTACCACTTCTCTGGCACCCGGGGCATCCAGGGCAATCACCATCATCCATGCCAGCTTCCGGAAAAGTCGGAGCGACAATGAGGACCCGGTGCATGATCTGCGACTAATCATTGCCTGATCAGATCCTGGTTCGGGCCAGTTGCTTTATGCTTTAACTGTGCACTCGATAACTAAACATTGCAATAAAGGTTTTTATGTAAATTGGTTGCGTAAGACACCCATTCACGATGCCGGGAAGTTGAAAAGTCCAATGCCTCGTTGTTTGTGCAATGACCGCACGGAGGTTGACAAAAAATGTTTCCTGTTCCTATCCGCTAATTGCATTAGAATTCAATTGATTTATCATGTAGGGAAGGTGACCATCAATCCAAGATAACATAAATGGAAAATCATGGAAAAGTACATGTTTTTCCCTATTGTTTTCAACTCTTTTTTGTTTGATCATAATAAATAATTAACAGGGGGACGATGTTTTTAAGATAAAAAATACAATCTTTAAATCTTTAAGCAATCGTAACCCAAAAACAAAAAACTTTACAATGAGGGGACAGCCACATGGCACAAAGAAAACAGGTTTACAAATGCGAAGCATGCGGGAACATCATTGAAGTCCTTCACGGAGGGGAAGGTGAACTGATATGTTGTGGAGAGGAGATGGGGCTTTTTGAAGAAAAAACAGCGGCAGAAGAAGGCAAAGAAAAACATGTGCCTGTGATCGAAGCGGTAGACGGCGGGGTAACCGTGAAAGTGGGGAGCAATCCCCATCCCATGGAAGAAAAACATTACATTGAATGGATCGAAATTCTCGATGGGGATGATTCCTGCCGCCATTTTCTGAAACCCGGCCAGGACCCGGAAACATTCTTTGCCACCAAGAATCAGAACGTTACGGCCCGCGAATAGTGAATGAAATCGGTTCTGTTCAGCCAGGTGATTGCCAAAGCGAAAACCATCGTATGGAACGGCCCCATGGGTGTGTTTGAGATGCCGCCGTTCATGGCCGGCACCTGTGCCGTTGCAAAGGAGATTGCCCGTGCCGGTGCCTTCAGTGTCGTCGGCGGTGGAAATACGGGCCTGGCCGGCAGAGAATGCGGGGTAACCGATCAGGTGTCCTATGTATCGACCGGCGGGGGTGCCTTTCTGCATCTGATGGAGGGCAAGCCGTTGCCGGGCGTCCGCGCACTGGGGTAAACAGCTAAACGAAGAGGAATAAAATGACAACAAAACAAGAAATTGAAAATGAATTGAAACAATCGCTGGAAAATTACAAAGACAAAGTCAGTGAACTCGAAAACAACTTTATTGCAAAAAAAAGCCGGACAGATGCGGTAAACCACAAAATATGTGCTGAAAAAATTGACAGCCTGAAAACCGCACTCCAGGATCTGGAAAAAGAGCTTGATGCATTGCGGCGCACCGACCAGCAGGACAACATTGACAAGGTAAAAAATGCCATGAAATCAATGATGGAAGATATTGATGAAGAGTTCAGATCTTCTCTGGCGTATTTTCATTAAATCCGGGATGGCTTCACCGGTTCTGATTCTCAGCCGGGGTCTGGAAAGAAAAAGCATCATGTTCTTTCCAGCTCTGACCGGGTTCATCGTTTTGCCGGCTATACTTTTGCTGCTCCCATAACTGGCGGTCAATTTTTATGTGGTCGACAATATTTTTAAAACCGAGAACATCCTGAATCATGCTGATCAATATCTCATGCTGGGTCCTGCTGGGCAAACAGCCTTCCAGGTAAATCCATCCTTCTTTGCTGTAATAATGAAGCTCATGGTCTTCAATGCGGTCATCCTGAAGTAACTGGTCTTCTATCATTTCCTGGATCTGGATATCTGAAAATCCAGCTCCGGGGCGGGGATTCGCTTCTGCTGACCGCTGGCTTCGACCAGCCGCCCAATCTCAGAAACGATCCTATCATAATTTCAATGATTTGGCTTTAAAAATCGCGCTTACGTTAATGACATTGATTAGCAGCAATAAGTTTGAAAAAAGATTGACTTTTGTCTGGTACTACTGTCCTATATGTTTCCAGGAAGAGTAAGGCTTGGGACTCTGGAAGATCCTCATGGCAGAAAAGTTGAATTTTCTATCAGGTTACCACTATGAGAAATAAATTTCTTGGTACCGGCGTGCAGGGTTACCATCCAATAAAAAAGATAAAAGTCGTTATCTCCGGTCTGAAATATGCCGTAAGGTATGATTTCAGTGTCAGCTATAAACTGCTCCTGTCGGCTGTTATACTGATGATCTTTTTCTTTTTCCGCCAGTGGATTGATTTTCTGCTGTTAGCTGCGGCAACGGCAATGATGCTCCAGGCAGAACTCTTTAACAGCGCCATCGAGGCCATTTGTGATTATATAACCATTCAGGAGAGTCACAAAGTCAAAGTCATCAAGGATATTTCAGCTTCAGCCGCAGGTATCTGCATTTTTGTCTGGACCGTTATTCTGATGGTTGAAGGCTATAGAGTAGTTCTCTTGCTTATGAGTTAGGAGACACACGCCAATTTTATGAGATCTATCGAGTCCCTTGCATTGACAAATGTCATTTATTATCGGATTCAAATTCTTGCGGATGCCAATGGGAAAAGGGTCTGGCTTCATTGTGTATCCAATGAACTGTGGAAGGGATCAAAGAACAATTGCTGGATCTTTCGCAGCCATAGAGAATCTCCTGGTGTTCCTTGAAAGCGGAGTCGCATCCAGTGTCCTTAAAAAACATATGCGATGATTTTCACAACATTCTCTATTACCCAACTGACAGTCTTACTAA
>DATFIL010000263.1:0-2475 GCA_035270145.1 Desulfobacter sp.
CAACGAAGAGGTTAAAAAAGCATATCTTGGAATGTAAGGGCCATGTTGGTAAATTTTAAAACTCGATCATCGCGTAACAAGGATTAAACCAATTGGATACACAAGACAAACTTTGCGCCCTGCGCCGGAAAATGGATGAGGCCGGGGTAAATGCCGTGATCATTCCCAATGCAGATCCCCATCAAAGCGAATACCTGGCCGAACACTGGCAGACACTGAAATGGCTGACCGGATTTTCAGGCTCTGCCGGTACGGCTGTGGTAACAAAAACAAACGCCGGGCTGTGGACGGATTTTCGCTATTGGATCCAGGCAGCTGCCCAGTTGGACCACTTTACACTTTTCAGGCAGGGCGATACAGATGTTCCTTTATTTGACAAATGGCTGACCAATACCTTATCCGCCAATGACGGCATTGCCCTGGACGGCAAAATGGTGTCTGCGGCCCAGGCCGAGAGTCTGAAAAAAAAATTTGCACAAAAGGGCATTCGTGTGGACACCACTATGGACCTGATTTCCGATCTGTGGCTGGACAGGCCGCCCGTCCCCCGGACCGCGGCCTTTGAGCTGGATGTCGCCTATGCCGGCGAAACCCGGAAAGAGAAATTTTCTCGCATACGCAAAAAAATGGCAGATTTCAATGCTGACTGCCATGTGATGGCCGCCCTGGATGACATTGCCTGGACCTTTAATCTGAGGGGTGAAGATATTCACACCAATCCGGTGAACCTGGCCTTTGCCATGATTGACATGGATAAAATATATCTGTTCATTGATCCTGCCAAGGTCAGTCCGGCACTTGGGGCAGCCCTTGAAGCGGATGGTGTTGCATTGTTTGACTACGACGCATTTTACGACACAATCCAAGCGTTGGATAAACAATCCAGGGTACTGCTTGATCCCGAAAGCGTTTCAGATTTTATTTACCAGACCATAGGGATGCGCGCGGATATCATTGAGCGATCAAACCCTTCAGTAATGTTTAAATGCCTGAAAAATGGAGTTGAAATCTCCCATATCCGTGATACTGCGGTCAAAGACGGCCGGGCCGTGGTCAATTTTCTTCACTGGCTTGACACAAGCAATGCGTCCAAAACTGAAATTTCAGCCGCAGAACAGCTTTTAAATTTTCGCAAAGAACAGGACGCCTTTATCCACCCCTCCTTTGACTCTATTATGGCGTTTAAGGCACATTCAGCCATCTGCCATTACAGTGCCGGCCCTGATACGGATTTGCCCTTAAGTTCGGATGCCATGTTTCTGACAGATTCCGGGGGCAATTACCTGACCGGGACCACGGACATCACACGCACCGTGCATCTGGGAACACCATCAAGCCAGGAAATTCGTGATTACACCCTGGTACTCAAAGCCCATATTGCCGTTGCAACGGCACGCTTTCCCGCCACTGCCAGGGGCTATCAAATTGATGCCATGGCCCGCCGGCACTTATGGCAGCAGGGGCTTGACTTCGGCCACGGTACAGGCCACGGGGTGGGTTTTTTCCTGTGTGTACACGAAGGCCCGGCACGCCTCAGCACGCTTCCCATAGATATCACGCTTAAACCGGGCATGCTTTTGACCAACGAGCCAGGCCTTTACCGGGAAGACCAATACGGCATCCGGCTTGAAAATATGGTTCTTGTCATCAAGGACAGGGAGACGCAGTTCGGCAGTTTTTTAAAATTTGAGAACATGACTTTCTGCCATTTTGAGCGCAATCTTGTAGATAAAGCCATGTTGAATTTGGCGGAAATAACGTGGCTCAATGATTACCACCAGGTGGTTTATGATCGGCTGGCTCCTGGACTAGACGTGCCGGTCCGGGAGTGGCTTGGGCATAAGACCAAACCTATTTAAGAGCAAAATTATCAACACCCAGATAAAACTTCGTGTTCTTCGCGAACTTCGTGGTTCTAATCAGAAAAGCATCTTAACTTTCCATGAATAGATCCAGCAGCAGCGCCTTGGGGTCTTCTTTGATAATGAGTTTTGCTTCCGTCTCTTTTCTGCAGTAAACACATATTTTCTGCATTCTTTATTCCACCTGGGTTCCCACAAAATGGATGCAGCCAGTGGGACATTTTTCAATGGCTTTCATGGCCTCTTCACGTTTCCGGGCTGAATAGTCATCATAATTGCATTTAGACAAATTGTCAGAAATGGTGAAAAGATCAGACACCTTTGCACAGGCTTTGCATCCAACACAGGCATTTTTACACGCGGCTTTGGCATCCTTTGCCTTGTCTTTATTGGAGCAGGCCACCACTGGTATAGCCTGTTCCCTAAACCCTTCAATGGAGATGATACCTCTCGGACAGACCTTGGCACAGGCACCGCAGCCGATACATTTTTCATAGTCCACCCTGGCAAGGCCGTCTACGATATGGATAGCGTCATAATTACAGGCCTGAACACAGTCGCCAAAGCCAAGGCACCCAAAGGTACAGGCCTGGACGCCGGCCACCTGCTGGGC
>DATFIL010000264.1:0-2416 GCA_035270145.1 Desulfobacter sp.
CGCCTTTTTCAGCGCCGACAAAGAAAGCCAGATCTGCATACTCTGCATTTGGCTTTGTTCCGGATACGGGCGCATCCATGAACCGGATGCCGCACGCCTTTGCCATTAAAAAACTTTTTCTGGAAAAAGACGGGTTCACGGTTGAGCAATCCACCCAGATCGCATTTTTCATCATTGCCGACACAAAACCATCCTCTGAAAACGCCACCTTTTCAACCACTTCCGGGGAGGCCAGCATGGTAAATACGACATCTGCATCCTTGACCGCATTTCGATATGAATCCGCTGCAACCGCCCCCTGTGCGACCAATTCTTGAATGGGTGTGGCAGACCGGTTGAACACCGTCAATGTTTTATTATTTTTTAATAAATTTGCAGCCATCCGGCTGCCCATGATCCCCAGTCCGATAAAAGCAAGTTGCATTTTACCTCCTTGTTGGAAACAGCATCGTGGTCATAATTTTTCTAAATGACCACTACTTAAGTCCCAGATTTTCGTAGAAGTGCCGGCGTTTCATCCGGCGCAGTTCCTTATCTTCTCTGACCAGGTAGAAATATTTTTTATTTTCGTCATCAAAACATTCAAAAAGCCCGGTATAATCTTCTATATCGGTAACATCACAGATTTTGGAAACATCATCGTTAAACCGCCGGCATACCGACACCCAGTCTTCAATTTTCGCGTCTTGCTTGATGGTGATTGCCTTTGAGGCTTCATTATATTCCGCTTGGATGGATTTCATGTGGATACCTCCAGATTTTTAGAAATTATTACTCGATGATCAAGTTTTTATTAATTTGCCCAACTTCGGCGTTGGAAAAAATTTTTAATCCTCAAAATATGTCGTATATTCCTCCGGTTAAAAATTGTTTCCGCCTTGAATTTGAACAAATTCCCTAAAAACTTGATGATCGAGTATTATGAAATCCATTTTAGCAGAATAGATCTTTTTGTGTAAAACCTAAAATGTGCAAATCTATTAAAAACCAGGATTAAAGTCCGGAAATAAAGATCCGTCCGTCTTGGACTTTGCCACGGAGGTCTTGGGCACAGCCGGGGTATTTTGGGCTTTGGGAACGGTGTTTGCGGTTTCCCGGGAAGGGATATCGTAATTGACTACCATGTTTTCATCGTCCTGCTGTTCAACAGATACCGGGATACTGAACACAAGTTCTTTTTCCTGACGCGTTACCACGGGAAAGCCATAATGCGTATTTTCATGTTTGATGAGTTTTCCGGCTTCCAGACGTCCTTGGACAAATTCTCTATGAAGATCTATGCGATGCTGGATGACAGAAGAGAAGTGATCAAGGGAATCTTGGCATTTATCGTAAAAATTTTCCAGAAGGCTTGGGTCGATTTCATACCCCGTGGAATTGCGCCCGGCAGTCATGGCTGCAAGCGTTGTGGTGCCCGTCCCCAGAAACGGGTCCAGAACAAGATCCCCTTTTACGGAATACATATTGATCAGGCGATAGGCCAGTTCAAAGGGGAAGGCCCCGCTGCGGTTACGTTTTTTTTGTTTTCCCATGGCCTGGCGGGTGCCCTTAAGATCCATCCAGATGTCTGAAAACCACTGGTTACGCTCTTCCCAGAACAACGCGCTTTGGTGTCGGTTTTCCTTGGTTGCAGGAGAGGTAAATTCGCGTTTTCCCCCCTTCCTTAAAACGAGAATATATTCGTGTTCTAAAGTGACATAGGCCCCGGCCGGCAACATGCCGGATCCCATGAACTTGTTGGGTGCATTGGTCTGCTTGCGCCATAAAATGCAGGGCAAGGCTGTAAATCCGAATGCCTGGGTTGCATTTAATATCCTGGCGTGGTTGGGATATAGGGCAAAATTATTCCCCAGGGTACGTGTGGCGTCCCCGATATTGATACAGGCAAACCCACCAGGGGAAAGCACCCGGAACATCTCTTTCCAAACCCGATCCAGCACTTGGTGCATGCGTTCAAAGGCAAGGGCACCATCCGGTTTTTTAAGGGCCGTCTCAATTTTCCGGTCCTGGTGACTAAAGATTTCATCCCACATATCAATCATGGGATAAGGCGGCGATGTCACCACAAGATTGACACTGCGGTCAGCCACCGCTGCCATTTTTGCGGCATTGCAGATATAGTGTTTATGGGTTGTTTTCATATTTTTAAATCAGGCACCGTAAAAAAGTGCAGGGATCAGGATTTTTAAACCCAGCCCTATTAATATTATTCCACCAACAATTTCCATCCGACTACCCAACGCTGCGCCTACCCGTTTCCCAATGCCTATGGCGGCCACGGACATGGCGCAGGTAATGAGCCCAATAAGCGCTGAAGGGTACCAGATATTGACATCCATCACGGCCAGCCCCAGGCCGATGGCCAGGGCATCAATGCTGGTGGCAAAACTGAGCATAACCATGGTCAGGCCTTTGG
>DATFIL010000265.1:0-2407 GCA_035270145.1 Desulfobacter sp.
TGCTCTTACCGGCGGCGAAGACTACGCACTGATGTTCACCTTCGATAGAGAAAAGGAGGATACTCTAAGAAACCAGCTTCGGGAATCATTTCCTGATACCGGTTTCACCGTTATTGGTGAAGTAAAAAAGGGAGAAGCGGATGTCAGATTTCTCAAAAACGGTGAGACATTTGAACTTCAGCAGCATGGATTCGATCAGTTTAAAACTGACTGACCCCAGCGGCATAATATTATTAATGATAATTTTTATGAGTTCAACAGGAAACATTGTGGGTAAATGAGATTTTTCTCAAAATCGTAAGTATTCGAATATGATTGGAGAATGAAAACTTTACAGGAAAAGAAACCCTCGGCCTTGAAAAATTGGCGGGCTGAGGGAACCGGAGGATCTGCGGGGACCTTTTATCGTATCGCTTCGCGTTCAAAAGATGAGCGGCGGGGAATCTGTTAACAAGCGCTGAGCGCTGTGGACCATTGATAAAAGGTAGCAGAGACTCCGTGACCGCCGACAACTTTTTTCACAGCCTTGAACTTTTCCCCGCAGTTATACCGTTAATTTTCAAGTTATTTTAAAACAATTTTTATATGTTTTCTTTCGGTATCCCGTTTGGGTTATTGGCAGGAGGTGATCCCGCATATTCTTCCACTAGTGAAGACTGGGAGACCTCCTGTTTTCTTTTTTTGTAGGCTCTTCGGCTGATCGGAGCATATTCTGTTGAATCAGCTCTTTTACTATATCGTTGCCGAGTCGTCTTTTGAGTGGTCTTATTCTGAGCGGCTTTTTTCTGGTATGCCTGTTGGTTTTCCTTTGATTGCCGCCGGTTCTTCCGATCCACTTGCCGATCGTAAGGTGTTTGATTTTTAAGCACGCCATATACAATACGAAGCAGCTTGTGCATGACCACGCCCATCGCCTGGTAGTGATTCATTCGGTTTTCTTTGCGAAACCGGTGGTAGAGTCCTTTCATGTCCGAGTCCCACCGTAGGGCCGACAGGCTGCTCATATATAAAATTCCCCGTACCTGCGCCCGGCCTTTCTTGCTCATGCCCGTCTTCCAATGCCCGTCTCCACTTTCTTTCCATGTGGGATGCACCCCAAAGTAAGCGCAGAAGGCTTTGCAGCTGTCGAATCGGGAAATATCTTCAATTTCAACAAGCAACCGAACAGCGCTGGCACTCCCAATACCGGTAATTGATTCCAGAAGCTTCACATCCGGATGGTCGGAAAACTGATTGATCAAGAAGTCTTGCTGGGCATCGATCTGGGTTTGCAGATGGAGGATCTGCCTGGCTGTGGCTTTAATTGTATGGCAGGCGATCGCCGGTGTGGTGGGTTGGTCGCCATGCAGCCTACCCAGCAGGCTCTGTGCTTTATCGAGGGATATGCCTTTTATTTTGGCTACCTTTCCGACGCCGGCCCGGCGCAGATGCTCCCGACTTGGGTAGCGGCTGATCAGGCGCAGCAGCCAGCCTGGAATCCCGTTGCGACAATAAATCATTGTCTCGCCAAGGCGGGTGTAAAGCAGTTTCTCAAGCTGGCTGGACAGCTGCGTCTTTTGTTTGAGGAGCATTCGAATCAGCCCGGCTTGTCCGCGGGCCGCCAGCCACAATGGATCCTCCGACTGGCCGGCATGAGGGCTATATCGAATCTTTTCCGGGAATCCGATCATGTAGCTGGCAATGGCAAGCGCACTGGTTTGATCGGTTTGGGTGCGCAGCATGGCCGCCTCCCCACAGGCTTTAACCGGCCGGGGATTGACTCGGGTCACCCGAAGGGTTTTCCCCTTTTTTTGATAGATTGCGGCAAGGCTGCAAAGAAGGGTAAACCAGTTGTTCTCGTACCCTCCGGTGCTCTCCACCCCGCAATATAAATGAGTGACTCCCCCCTCGAACCAGCCGTCAATTAATTGGGTTAGAACCTTTCGGCCCTGAGTGCAGTCATCCAGGACAAAACCTTCTTCGAGGATTTCTTTCCGGGCATCAATCAGCAGGAAGTCAGCCGATCCTTTAGCTACATCAATACCTAAATAAGCGTTGTTTTCCATCGTCTGTTCGTGTTAAAGGAAATAGTTAGTTTCGATTTAAAAAAGAAATCAAGCATCGTTCAGCCTTATGGTGAATGCGGCATCCAGTGCCAAGTTATACCACGAACTCAACTTGATAGAGAAGAAACTGCGGGACGGCGTCAAGCGCCAAGGGATCTCCCCCCTTCACCTATCAAGTTGATGATTTCTTGTTATATTCGAAACACTAAAACAAACATATAAGGGATCACTTTGTGGCATTTTTCGTCTGACGGGTGAAAGGTCTGGAAGCAAAAAAATGATGGTTCCCCGCCTCAGGTATAGCGGCTTCAACAACCCGACAGCCGATCAAAAGCAATAGACGGTCGAAGTAATATTATGGC
>DATFIL010000266.1:0-3681 GCA_035270145.1 Desulfobacter sp.
AGATGCGCCTTGAATACGGGTGAAAATTCTTCGCTCTCTGTGTATATTAAATTCCCATGATCTTCATAATCCTTTTTGCACCTGTTAGCGTAGCGTTTACTACAAAAAAATTAATAATTTGACAATATTGTTTAGATATGGTTTCATGCTTGAGAATGCATAACGTGTATCTTTAATATAATAAGGTAGGCAAAAATGGCAAAACAATCTGGGACAACTAAGGCTAAAGAAACTATCAAGTCAACCAAAAAAGAGTTTTCAAAGGGCGACATGGCGGTTTATCCTGCACACGGTGTTGGATGTATTGAATCCATCGAAAGCCAGGAGATAAATGGGGATACCATGAATTTTTACATGATGAAAATTGTGGAAAACGGTATGACAATCATGATCCCTACATCCAATGTTGAATCCGTGGGTTTGCGGGAAGTTATTCCTGAGACGGAAGTGCCACAGGTTTACGAAGTTATGCAGAAAAAGGCCCAGGCCAGTGACAACCAGACCTGGAACCGTCGTTATAGAGAATACATGGATAAGATCAAAACCGGTTCTATTTATGATGTGGCTGAGGTATTCAGGGATCTTTTCCAGCTTAAGCTTGAAAAAGACCTTAGTTTCGGTGAAAGGAAACTTCTTGATACTGCCCAAAATCTTCTGGTCCAGGAACTTTCCATGGCCAAAGATGTTGATGAAGCGCACATGATTAAAGAGATTGAAAATCTATTCAACTAAACACTTTAATTGTGATAATATAGATATTCCGGCAGGTGGCACCCTGCCGGTTTTGTGTTTTTCATGCACATTAAGATAGAAATTTCATCAGATCAGGCTGGTGTCAGACTTGACCAGGCGGTTGCTTATTCCCAATCCCGGATATCTCGTTCCAGGGTTGCAAGTCTGATCTCCCAGGGCTTGATCCTGGTGAATCACGGGTTTAAACGCCCTGGTTATAAGGTTAAGCCCAAAGATTTGATTGAAGGGAATGTCCCCTCATCAGATCAGCAGGATAGAAAACCCCTTCGCCCGGAATCCATTCCTTTGAATATCCTTTATGAGGATGACTATATTCTTATGATTGATAAGCCTGCAGGCCTTGTGGTGCATCCTGGGGCAGGGAATGCGTCCGGTACCTTGGTCAATGCCTTGATTGCCCACTATCCAGGCTTCAGCGAACAAGGCTGGGACAGGGAACGGCCAGGTATTGTGCATCGCCTGGATAAAGATACCTCCGGGTTGATGGTTATTGCCAAAACCCTGAAAACCCTTGAATTTCTCCAAAAAGAATTTAAGCAACGGCGGGTGAAAAAGCATTACCTGGCTCTGGCCCGGGGAGAAAATATACCGGATGCTGGGCTGATTGAGCGCCCAATTGGTCGGCACCCTCACCATCGCAAACGTATGGCTGTCCTGGATGAGAACGGCAGATACGCAAAAACCCGGTTCAGCGTAATCGAACGTTTTAGTTCAGGGTGTCTTATGGATATCCGGCTTTACACCGGCAGAACCCATCAAATTCGCGTCCATTTTTATGACCAGGGCATGCCCCTTTTTGGCGATTGCATTTACCAGGAACGACGGTTCCGTAAAAAAGATCCCAGGGTGCTGCGTCAGATGCTTCATTCCTGGACATTGTCCTTTCGTCATCCCTATTCAGGTTTGCGCTTGTCTTTTGAAGCCCCCATGCCCGAAGATTTTAAAACCACTTTGCTGCATCTATCCGATGCATCTCAACAGCCTGTCTATATAAATTAGAGACCAGGACTGTTTAATCTGCGCTGGGATTCGGTCCAGTCAATGCGGCTTAAAAGTCCCCGGATAATTCTGACATCCCTGGATGACAGGCCCGCATTAGAGAATATCCTGCGGTAGGTCCGCAGTAGATGATCCGGATTCTGGGGATCAAGATAATCAATATCTAAAAGTGTTTTTCTCATGTGGGCAAACATGGATTCAAGTTCTTCTCCCCGGGCGGGATCTTTAACCCCGGGATCATGGAAATTTTCTGCAGCCTCGGATTTAAGGGATGCTTCGTAAAGCAGTACTGCCAGGGAGTGGCTCAGATTCATGGATGGGTAGCCGTCATGGGTGGGGATGGTGATAAAATACCGGCACAGCGCCAAGTCTTTTGTCTCAAGACCGGTATCCTCCGGTCCAAGAACCAGGGCACTGTGATGTTCCTGTTTCTGGGCTTCGATCCGGGCCCCTGCCGTGGCAGGTGTTAAAAAATCTTTTCTGTATTTGCCGAACCTGCGGGTGGTGCCGTAGGCTGAATGGACGTCAAAAAGCGCCTGTTCAAGGGTTTCAAATATTTGCGCCTGTTCAAGGATATGAAAGGCGGACAGGGCCATTTTTTTGGCTTCAAGGGATTTATAGGCACTGCAGGGGCTGACTAAACGCAGCCGGGTGCAGCCGAAGTTCATCATGACCCGGCACACCGCACCTATATTGATGGGCCCTTGGGGACGGACCAGGATAATACTGAGATGCTTCATGGTATTTTTATCTCTGAGCATGGTATTTTCAGTTTTCAGGGGATTCCAGAATCAGGGTGACAGGCCCTTGGTTGATCAATGATACATCCATATTGGCCTGGAATTTCCCTTTTTTGACTGTAACGCCCAGTGAGGACGCCCTTTCGGCAAAAAAACGGTAGAGCCGGCATGCAGGCTCCGGTGGAGCTGCATCCGTGAACGAGGGGCGCCGTCCCTTGCGGCAGTCTGCCATAATCGTGAACTGGGAAACCACCAGAAGCTCGCCTTTGACATCAAGAAGAGACCGGTTCATTTTTCCTTTGTCATCTTCAAATATTCTTAAGTTGATGATTTTGTCCACCAGGTATTCGGCATCTTTTTCTTTGTCGCCGTGGGCCACGCCCAAAAGTACCACAAGTCCTGTTTCAATGCTGGATATAATCGTGTTGTCTACGGTCACATGGGCTTTTTTAACCCGTTGAACAATGGCTTTCATCGGTTTCCTTAAGGTTTGTTTTAAATACGGGGATAAAAAAAATCAGGCGGGCGTCATGCACCGGGGCCTGGGCCAATTCGTGGAAAAGCCCATATCTTTTAAGGATTGAACCGCCCTGTCCACAAACATGCCGGCCTGTTCTTTACTGTGTGCGTCGTCCCCGGGAACCACAGGAATGCCCAAGGCTTTTGCCCTTTCCAGAATTGCCGGGGTCAGGTAAGGCATTTTTCCTCCTTTGGCAAGGGGCCGCAGGTTATAATCCAGCACAAGTCCCAAATCTTTTATCACAGAAAGATTGCGCTGGATGCGTTCAGCAATTTCGGGTTTGTCAAGTCGTACCTCAAAGTCAGGATCATAAATGCGTATAAGATCAAAATGCCCCACAACAAAGGGATGCAGATCCAGGATCATTTCATACTGGGCGTCAAAATAGGCCATATACATGGCATCAAGATCGTTGAAATCCGCTGCAATGGTCTCGTAGTGCTGCCTGGAATAGTCAAAACATCTGTCATTGAGATGATGGACCGAGCCCACAATATAGTCGGGATTAAATTTTTGGATCAACGACCGCACCAGGATCGGGCTTCCGGTGACGGTTTCGGTCTCAAATCCCTTAAATATTCGGATATCCGACTTATATTTTTGCTTTAGCCGCTCCAGTTCAAAAAAATATCTGGAAAACCGGTTTCCAAGGTCCTTGACCGAAAGGCC